>NZ_JBWKEB010000001.1:1029357-1033549 GCF_056435665.1 Amycolatopsis sp. NPDC043887 | reverse complement strand
TTTTCTGGTCGAGGAAAGGGGGAACAATTTTGGAGGGGTGGGGGGGGGGGGGGGGGGGGGGGGGGGGGGGTGGGGGGGGGTTTTTGGGTTCCAAACCAAAACCCCCCCTCACGACCACCCCGACCCAGCTATCCACAGCCAGCGCTTCTCTCCACCTGTTTATCCACAGATTCGCTTCATGCCCGCCGTGACCGTCGCCGGACGGCGATCGTGGGAAGGTGCCCACCCACAGCCGCTGGTCGGAAGACTCCATCCCGGCCGAACAACGCCCGAGCTGGCCGGTCCTGCTGGCGGAACAGCATGGAATCGTCAGCACCCGGCAACTTCGTGCCTATGGCCACACGGTGGCCGATATCGAAGCCAACCTCGAGGCCGGACGCTGGCAACGAGTGCTACCGCGCGTCTATGCGATGTTCACCGGCGCCCTCTCCAGGTCCGCCAAGATTCACGCTGCCCTGAAGTACGGGGGCGGCCACGCCATCTTGAGTCATCGCACCGCCGCCGAAGAATGGGGACTCGTACCGATCGTCGAAGGCCCGGTCGAGATCACGGTTCCGTACACGTTTTCAGCTGTCTCGTGCCCACCGCTGGTCATCGTGCACCGCTCGCGCGCCTTGCCGCATATCGCGACCGGCACAGTGCCACCCCGGACTCGCCTGACGGACACGATCGTCGATCTGGCCACCGCGCAGAGAACCCCGAAACTCGCCACCACCACGGTGGTCGATCTGACCAGTCGCAGCAAAGTCTCCTTGCGCGCAATGGAGGAATGCGTATTTCTCAGACCTCCGTTCCGCTACCGGCCCGCCATCCGGCACGGCCTCGCACTTCTCGGCGGGGGATTGATGTCAGCATTGGAGGTGGAATACAAGGAAACGGTCGAGGACGCCCACGGCCTTCCGCCGGGCAGTCGCCAAACGCCCTTCGAAGTGAAGGGAAAGATCCTCTGGGAAGACGTCACTTATGACTCGCACGGTGCCCCGGTGACGGTCAGGCTCGACGGCCGGGCCACTCACGCGATGGCGGACATCGCCTTCCGTGACCGGGAACGGGACAACGCGGCGGAACTGGCCGATCGAGCGCGTCTCGTCTACGGCTGGCATGACGTGCGGAAGTCATCGTGCGAAGTCGCCGCGGAGGTCCGCATCGTCCTTGTCCGAGAGGGCTGGGATCCGACCGGCGGCCGCGCCCCGACGTGCCTGCGGTGCGGCAAGTGAGCGACAAGGCCACGGTGACCGATGGGTACCGGTGGTCGTGAGTGGCGATTCGGGTTAGAACACGAATCGCCACTCACGACCGACCCGACCCATCGCCTACCTACCCCTCACTCGTTCACCCGACGAACTTCGCCGCCAGGGCCTGCCCGACCGAGCTCGACTTCCCGTGGTCCTCGATCGGCGAAACCTTCGAGTTCTTGAAGCAGATGTAGGTCACGCCCGAGTCGACGCCGCCGTTCTTCGGGTCCGGGTTGATCCCCAGCGCCTTCGCGGCCGCATAGGACGCTTCGCCGATGATGTCCTTCGGACCGGTGTCACCGATGACGGTGTAGAGCACCTTGTCGTTGTAGATCACCGCGCACGAACCGGCGCCCTTGAGGCCGGCCTTCTCGAAGTTCCACGTGCCGCTGATGCTCGGCACGACGACGTAGGGCGTCTGGTCGGCGATCAGCGCCTTGCCGTCGGAGCGCGGATACGCGGTGCCGTCCTGGAACCACGGGTCCGTGTTCTTGTTGCACCGCGCGGTCGGCTGCCCGTCGCAGTCGACGTCCATATCGGCCTTCCAGAACACGGCGCCGCCCGCGTCGCAGACCGCGATGGTCCGGCCGGTTTCCTCATCGGTCTTGTACTTGCCGTTCGACACCTGCTTGCAGCTGGTGGTCTTCGCCAGCAACTGCTGCGCGGTCGGGGCCGCCTCCGGGGATGCGGCGGCCGTCGCCGCGGGAGCCAACCCGGCGGGCACGACCATCGCCGAGAACAGGAGCAGTTTCCGCATACCGAGCACCCCTTTGTTAATAAAACTTCTTTACCGAGGGTGCTCAGAATGCCTTCGCCGCCGTTTCAGCTCAAGGGTTATTTTCCCACCACACAAAGAAAACGATCAAAAGCGGGCAAGCCTGGCGACCCGCGCCATAAGCCGTCCCGCTCGACGGTACAGGCCCTCCCGCTCACCGAGCACACTGTCGATCCACTCCTGGTCGACGTCGTGCAGGACCTCGATCCGAGGCCGTAGCCAGCCGTCGACCGAAGCCGCGCCGCCTTCGGTCGTGTAGACCCTCGTCGCGCCGAAACGCCGAAGCCTGCTGAGCACCCGCCGGTCGTAGGCGCCGAACGGCGGCGCGTACGCGCGCACGGGTTTCCCGCTCAAGTCCGCGAGCAGTTTCGGCGCGGTTTCCAGTTCACGCCGGGCGTTCCGGTCGTCCAGCCGCCGCCAGTCTCGATGCTCCCAGCCGTGCGAACCGATCGACATCCCCGCCTCGACCAGCTCGCGAAGGCCGTCGGCGTCGAGGAAACCCCGCTGCCCGATCCGGCCCGCCAACGGGAAGAACTCAGCCGTGAGATCGCGCTCCACCAGTCTGGGGAGCGCGATCTCGACGTCCGAGGAGTTGCCGTCGTCGAAGGTGAGGCTGACATCTTCGCGTCCGGCCACCGTGTCGAGCACCCGCTCGAACTGTTCGACCGTCACCCAGGTTTCGTTCTCGCCAGGATCCAGCGCGCGCACGGGTTTGCCCACGCCGCCGATCGCCAGGATCACCATCCGCGCCTCATTCGGGACCGAGTGTATTTCCCGATTAATCGAATTGGCGAATGGAGTAGTTACACGATCCCGCAAGATGTCCCCGAACGGATTACTTGCGAATCTCCAGGGTGCAGCACTTCGGGCCGCCGCCCGCCTTCCTGAGCTCGGAAATATCCAGGAAGACGACCTCGTAACCGCGTTCGGTCAGCCGCGCCGCCAATCCGGTCGCCTCGACCGGCAGGACGACGTTGCGTCCGTCGGACACCCCGTTCAGGCCGAAGCACTCCGCGTCGGCCCGGTCCGCGATTACCGCGTCCGGGAACATCCGCTCCAGCACCCTCCGCGATCCCGCCGAGAAGGCGTCCGGGTAGTAGGCGATCTGGGCGGACGTGGTGTCGGTGGCCTCGGCGAGCACGAACAGCGCGGTGTCGAGGTGGTAGTAGCTCGGATCGATCAGCCGCAGCGACACGACCGGGACACCGAGGACCTCCTGCGCTTCGGCGTGCGCGGCCGGGTCGGTCCGGAAGCCGGTGCCGGCGAGCAGTACCTTGCCGGTCCACGCGAAATCGCCCTCGGCCTCGTTGATCTTCTCGGGCATGGTGATGTCGCGGTAGCCGTGCTCGACGAACCAGCGGCGGAAGTGCTCGGCCTCGGCGGTGCGCTGCGGGGCGCGGAACCGCGAGCCGAGCACGCGTCCGTCGACGACGGTGCCCGAGTTCGCGGCGAACACCATGTCGGGCAGGCCGGGCTGGGCCTCGATCTCCTCGACGGTGTGGCCGAGGCGCCGATAGGTGTCGCGGAGTTCGGTCCATTGCGCCATCGCGGTGTCGATGCTGACCGGGACGGACGGGTCCATCCACGGGTTGATGACGTAATCCACCGCGAAGTACCGCGGCGGGCACATGAGGTAGCGGCGCGTCGTGGGTACACGGGGCTGCTGCTCCAGTTCCGGCATACCCGAAGGGTATGGCTCACTAATTCCGCAATCAATCGCTGTTCGCTGCGCACATACCTGCTAAACATTGCGTGTGAACACCATCGACCAGCGAATCGTTTCATGCCTGATGGCCAACGCGAGGTCCAGCTACGCCGACATCGGCAAGGTGGTCGGCCTGTCCGCGCCCGCGGTGAAGCGACGGGTCGACAGACTGCTCGAAACCGGGGTCCTGCGCGGGTTCACCGCGGTCGTCGACCCCGAAGCGCTGGGCTGGGGCACCGAGGCGTTCGTCGAGATGACCTGCAACGGCAACATCACCCCGGCCAGGATCCGCGCCCGGCTGGAGCCGTTGCCGGAGGTCGTCGCGGCGTACACGGTCTCGGGCGCGGCCGACGCGATCGTCCATCTGCGCGCCTCGGACATCCACCATCTGGAGACCGCGCTGGAACGGCTACGCGGGCTGGAGATCGTCGACCGCACGGTGTCCACCGTCGTCCTGTCCCGGCTGTTGGAACGCCC
>NZ_JBWKEB010000001.1:937515-1029261 GCF_056435665.1 Amycolatopsis sp. NPDC043887 | reverse complement strand
TCCCGCCGACCCCCGAGGCATGAACCTTTCCCGGCTACTGGAACGCCCGCCGACCCCCGAGGCATGAACCTTTCCCGGCTACTGGAACGCCCGCCGACCCCCGAGGCATGAACCTTTCCCGGCTACTGGAACGCCCGCCGACGCCCGAAGCGTGACACCCTCGTCCCCGTGACCGATCAGATCCACTCCAGCCACGACGGCGGCGTCGCCGTGCTCACCATCGACGCGCCCGCGACCCGCAACGCACTGACCCTCGACCTCTCCGCGCAGCTCGCCGAGGCCGTTTCGCGCGCCGAAACCGACGAAAGTGTCCACGCTTTGGTCATCACCGGCGCACCGCCGGCCTTCTGCGCGGGCGCGGACCTGGACACGCTCGCCGGCGCCAGCGAGGACGGACTCCGCGCCATCTACGACGGATTCCTCTCGGTTGCGCGGTGTTCCCTGCCCACGATCGCCGCGGTCAACGGTGCCGCCGTGGGCGCCGGGCTGAACCTCGCGCTCGCCGCGGACGTCCGCATCGTGGGACCGAAGGCCAAATTCGTGGCCAGATTTCTCGATCTGGGCATCCATCCCGGCGGCGGGATGACGTGGATGATCCAGCGGCTCGTCGGACCGCAGAAGGCCGCGGCGATGACACTCTTCGGTGAAGTCGTCGGCGCCGAAGCCGCCGTCGAATGCGGGCTCGCGCTCCGGCTCGTCGACGGCGACCTGATCAAGACCGCCCGTGAACTGGCGAAACCCGCCGTCGGCGCCCCGCGCGCCGTCCTTCTCGCGACGAAGCGCACGCTCCGGCACACCTCGTCGCTGACCGACCATTCGGCCGCCGTCGACGCCGAGATCGCGCCGCAGCTGACGTCACTCACCGCACCCGCGTTCACCGAACGGCTGGCCAGGCTCAGGGCCTCGATGACCGGCCGATGACCGTTCCTCGACCGGACTTCACTACGCTGGAAGGAGATACGGCTCACAATCAAGCCGCATCGCCGACCGTTACCATCGGTAACAGATAAACCGGATAATCCCCGCTCAGCGGCAAGCTCAGGACACTCCAGGAGTAGGTCCAGACCGTTTTTACGGCAACCTGGAAAGTGTGCCGAGGACTAACCTCGGGACATGGCACCTGTGACCTGGCCGACAGCCGGGCGAGGCACGCCGATCCCCGGCACGGCCGGGGACGACGCACGTCGGGAGAGAGGGAATCCCTGACCTATGAGCACGAGTGCGAACGGCAACGGCTCCTTGTCGGCCGTCAGGCCCACCGAGGTCGCCAAGCTGGACCGGGTGGTCATCCGGTTCGCCGGTGACTCCGGTGACGGCATGCAGCTGACGGGCGACCGGTTCACCTCCGAAGCGGCCGCCTTCGGCAACGACCTGTCGACCATGCCGAACTTCCCCGCGGAGATCCGCGCGCCGCAGGGCACCATCCCCGGCGTCTCGAGCTTCCAGGTGCACTTCGCCGACTACGACATCCTGACGCCGGGCGACCGGCCGGACGTCCTGGTCGCCATGAACCCCGCCGCGCTGAAGGCGAACCTCGCCGACGTCCCGGCCGGCGGGACGATCATCCTCAACACCGACGAGTTCACGAAGCGGAACCTGGTCAAGGTCGGCTTCGAGAACGATCCCCTCGACGACGACACCCTTTCGGCCTATCAAGTCCACCGGGTGGCCATGTCGACGTTGACCAGGGGCGCGCTCGAAGAGACCGGCCTGTCCAAAAAGGACGCCGAACGCGCGAAGAACATGTTCGCGCTCGGGCTGCTCTCGTGGATGTACCACCGGCCGACCGAGGGCACGGAACGCTTCCTCCGCGAGAAGTTCGCGAAGAAGGCCGACATCGCCGAGGCCAACATCCTGGCCTTCCGCGCGGGCTGGAACTACGGCGAGACGACGGAGTCGTTCGCGACGACGTACGAGGTCGCGCCCGCGAAGCTGAACCAGGGCACGTACCGCCAGATCACCGGGAACACCGCGCTGGCGTACGGCCTGGTCGCCGCCGGGCAGCAGTCCGGCCTGCAGATCCTGCTGGGCACGTACCCGATCACCCCCGCGTCGGACATCCTCCACGAGCTGTCCAAGCACAAGAATTACGGCATCCTCACCTTCCAGGCCGAGGACGAGATCGCCGGCATCGGCGCCGCGCTCGGCGCCTCCTACGGCGGCGCGCTGGGCGTCACCTCGACGTCCGGGCCCGGTGTCGCGCTGAAGTCCGAGGCCATCGGTCTCGCGGTGATGACCGAACTGCCGCTGGTCGTCGTCGACGTCCAGCGCGGCGGCCCGTCGACCGGCCTGCCGACCAAGACCGAACAGGCCGACCTGCTGCAGGCGATGTTCGGCCGCAACGGCGAATCCCCGGTGCCGATCATCGCGCCGCTGTCCCCCGCCGACTGCTTCGACGCGGCGATGGAGGCCACCCGGATCGCGCTGAAGTACCGCACACCGGTGTTCCTGCTGTCGGACGGCGCGATCGCGAACGGCTCCGAGCCGTGGCTGATCCCGGATGTCGAGGATCTGCCGGATCTGCGCGTGGAATTCGCCACCGAGCCGAATGCCGAGGACGGTTCCGGGGAATTCTGGCCGTATGTGCGTGACCCCGAGACCCTCGCCCGAGCGTGGGCGGTGCCGGGCGCCGCCGGCCTCCAGCACCGCATCGGCGGGCTGGAGAAGGCCGACAAGACCGGCCACATCTCCTACGACCCCGACAACCACGACAAGATGGTCCGCCTGCGCCAGGCCAAGATCGACGGCGTCGACGTCCCGGACCTCCTCGTCGACGATCCGAGTGACGGCAAGGCACGGGTGCTGGCGCTCGGCTGGGGCTCCTCCTACGGGCCCATCGGCGCCGCGTGCCGCCGCGTCCGCAAGGACGGCATGCCGATCGCGCAGGCGCATCTGCGCCATCTCAACCCGTTCCCGGGCAACCTCGGCGACGTACTCCGTTCGTACGACACCGTCGTCGTCCCGGAAATGAACCTCGGCCAGCTTTCGATGCTCCTGAGGGCCAAGTACCTCGTCGACGTGAAGTCGTACACGAAGGTCGCCGGGCTGCCCTTCAAGGCCGAAGAGCTGCAAGGCGTCTTCACGGAGATCATCACCAGTACGGAGGGGGCGAAGTGACCGCGATCGACCTGGGGATCCCCACCCTCGGCGGCTTGGACCTTGTGCCGACCGAGACCGAACCGCAGAAGGCGAAGGACTACAAGTCGGACCAGGAGGTCCGCTGGTGTCCCGGCTGCGGGGACTACGTCGTGCTCAACGCCGTGCAGTCGTTCCTGCCGACACTCGGCCTCAAGCGCGAGAACATCGTGTTCATCTCGGGTATCGGGTGCTCGTCCCGGTTCCCGTACTACCTGAACACCTACGGTATGCACTCGATCCACGGCCGGGCGCCGTCGATCGCCACCGGGCTCGCGACCGCGCGGCCGGACCTGTCGGTGTGGGTCGTCACCGGTGACGGCGACGCGCTGTCCATCGGCGGCAACCACCTGATCCACGCGTTGCGCCGCAACGTGAACATCAAGATCCTGCTGTTCAACAACCGGATCTACGGCCTCACGAAGGGCCAGTACTCGCCGACGTCCGGGCCGGGCATGGTCACGAAGTCCACCCCGATGGGCTCGGTCGACACCCCGTTCAACCCGCTTTCGCTGGCGATCGGCGCCGAGGCGTCGTTCGTGGGCCGCGCGCTCGACTCGGACCGCAAGGGACTGACCGAGGTGCTGGAGGCCGCCGCGAAACACCGCGGGTCGGCGCTGGTGGAGATCTACCAGAACTGCCCGATCTTCAACGACGGCGCCTTCGACGTCCTCAAGGACAAGGACGAGGCCGCGACCCGGCTCATCCCGCTGAAGGCGGGCGAGCCGATCAAGTTCGGGCCGCAGGGTGAATACGGGGTCACGCGGAGCGGCTGGGCAGGCCTGGAGGTCGGGAAGGTCGCGAACATCGGCGAGGAGAACCTCGTCGTGCACGACCCGGCGATCGAGGACACCTCGTACGCGTTCGCGCTTTCGCGGATCGGCGACCAGAACCTGAACCACGTGCCGACCGGCATCCTGCGGCAGGTCGAGCGGCCCACCTACGACGACCAGGCGCGTGCCCAGGTCGCGGAGGCCCGGGCCGCCCGCGAGCCCGACCTGCAGGGGCTGCTGCGCGGCAAGGACACCTGGACCGTCGTCAGCTAGCCCAGAACTGCAATGAAGGGGCCTTTCATCGCAAATTTTGCGATGAAAGGCCCCTTCATTGCAGTCAGGTGAGGGGACGGAAGCCCACGCGCTCCGCGTCGGCGGCCGAGCGGAACCAGACCTCCGCGACCATCTTCGGGAACTGCGGCGAGTCCTCCGTGCAGTACCGCAGTGCGGTCACGCTGGCCTTGACCGCGAAGTCGTCGGCGGGACGGCCACCGCCCGGCCGCGGCATCGCCGAACCGGGACCGAACGGGCCTGGCGGGACGGACTCCGTCACCGGAGCGACCTGCCGCGCGGGCGGGGGCTCCGGGGCCGGCATCGCGTCGCCGGGCTGGACGGCGGGCTCGAACAACGAACCGCTCTGCCCACCGGACAGTTCCGGCTCACGACGTTCGATCGCCCGCATCGACGGCTGAATCGGCTGTGGCGGCTCGAAACCGCCGAGCACCGCACCCCGCGGCGTGCGCTTGGGCAGCACCTGGGTGGCTTCGGCGGGCGACTCGGGCTGCTCCGAGTCGAGGGGACCGGCCTTCGCTTCTTCGTCGGAACCGAAGGCGTACGCGGGCGGGTCGTGCAGCTCCTCTTCCCGCTCGAACCAGTTGGTCTCGACGGGGGGCTGCTCGGTCTCCACGCGCGACGCGGGGCTGAACAGCGAAACCGGCTCCGGCTGCGTCTCGGCGCCTTCGGGGTCCAGCTGCATCTCCAGGCGGGACCGGTACGGCCCCTCGCCCGGCGACGACGGCTGCGGCTCGGGTTCCGGCTCCGGCTCCGGCTCGACGTCCAGCTTCGACGCGGGCTGGAGGTAATCGGTCGCCGCAGCGACGTACGGGTTCTCGGGCTCCGGCTCGGGTTCCGGCTCCGGCAAGGCCGCCGGGATGTACTGCGTCCGCTCGGCCGAGGGCTCCGGGTCCGGCTCAGGCTCAGGCTCCGGCTGGGGCGCGGTGCGGTACTCGGCCTCGTACTCTTCTTCAGGCTCGAAGATCTGCGTCGCGGAGTGCTCCGGCTCCTCGGCGGTGTCCTCGTGCACGTCCTTGGCGGGCTCCTCGGCAGGCTCGGTCCACTGCTGGGCGGGCTCCTGCTCGATGAGCGTCTCGGGGTACGCGGGTTTCGGCTCCTCGACGGCCGCGAACTCCTCGTCCAGCTCGTCGTGCGACGGCTTCGCGAGGTACGCGGTCCCGCCGGCGACGGCCGCGGCACCCGCGCCGAGGCTCACCCCGGCCGGCAGCCTCGACGTCTCGGCGTGCGCGGTGGCCAGCGAGCTTTCCAGCTCACGGATGCGTTTGCGCGCCGGGAGCACCAGCACCAACCAGGTGAGCAGCGCGCCGACGACGAACGCCAGCAGACTCCACAGCCAAACCTGTCCGAAAATGGACATCTAACCTGCCCTTTGTCAATGCGTTCGTGCGACCAGGTAGTCGGCGACCGATTCGCAGGCGTCCCGGGCGGGCGACGCGGGCAGCGCCGCGAGTTCGGCACGCGCCCGACGAGCGTAGTCGGAAAGAGTTTCGCGTGCGCGTTCGAGTCCAGACGAGGCACGCAGCAGGTCCAGGGCCTCGGCGACGAGCTTGTCGTCCGAGATCGGGCCCGACAGCAGCTCGACCAGGCGCGGATCGGTGGCCGGGTCGGCCAGCGCGTACAGCATCGGAAGGGTGCGGACGCCTTCGCGCAGGTCTGTTCCCTGCGCCTTGCCGAGCTCGTCCGAGGCGGACGCGATGTCGATGACGTCGTCGGAGATCTGGAACGCCGTCCCGATGATGTCGCCGAAGCGGCGGAGCGCGTCGATGTAGTGGTCGGGCGCGCCGGACATCATCCCGCCGAACCGGCCGGAGGTGGCGATCAGCGAGCCGGTCTTCTGCGCGATGACCGTGAGGTAGTGCTCGACCGCGTCGTCGCCGTCTGCCGGGCCGACCGTCTCGCGCATCTGCCCGGTGACCAGCTCGCCGAAGGTCTCGGCGATGATCCGGGCCGCGTCGGTGCCGAGGTCCGCGACCAGCCGCGAGGCGTGCGCGAACAGGAAGTCGCCGGTCAGGATGGCGATGGTGTTGTCCCAGCGGGCGTTGACGCTCTCCGCGCCGCGGCGCATCGTCGCCTCGTCCATCACGTCGTCGTGGTACAGCGTCGCGAGGTGCACCAGCTCGACCGCCGCCGCGGCGGTGACCACCTGGTCGCCCTGCTTCGGCCCGAACTGCGAGGCCAGCAGCGTGAACAGCGGACGGAAACGCTTGCCACCCGCCTCGACCAGGTGCGAAGCGGCGTCCTCGACGGCCTTGACGTCACTGCGGACGACCTCGCGGAGCAGCGTCTCGACGTCGGCGAGGCCGGTCGCGAGCGTGCGCAGGAGCTGCTCGTCGGCGATCTGGAGCCCCACGGACGCGCGCAGGTCCTCGATGGCACCACCTGGGGCAGGTGAAGACACAGACACGTCGGCTCCGCTCTCTTTGACACCGTTCGGGGTTGCTCTCAGCGTAGTGGCTAGCAGCTGAGGCCTGTTGACGTGCTGTCCAGGGGAAACGGTGACGAAGATGACACCCCCGCCGAGTATCCCGCCCGCTTCGGCGCGAACTGGGGGAACAACATGGGAAGTCCGGATGATTCCGGCGACAGACCGGCGTGGAAGCCTCCCGCCGAAGACCACCGCGAGCAGCGTTCGACGGTGTGTATCACCGTCGTCCTCTTCGCCGTGTTCATGGCGGTGATGCTGGTCGTGGCCGTGCTCGTGGTGGGCGGCGTGAAGGCGGCCTGAGTCAGCGGCGGCGGATCTTGATGTCGTCCATGCAGGTCGCCTTGCCCGCGACGTCGCGGTACGGATAGCCCTTGGCGTCCAGCAGTTCCATGGCCTTCAGTTCGGCTTCGTCGAGCACGTCCCGCTCCTCTTCGCCCCGCAGCGTGATGCGGAAGGTGAACGCGCCGAGATGCGCGCTGTAGCTGAGCAGGCCGTCCTCGGTGAACCCCATCACCTGATGCTGATCAAGCTCGGCGAGCAGCCTGGCGCGGGTGTCGGCGTCAGGGTGGTCGAACTTGCCGTTGACGAGGACGCGGTAGGTCGGCATGCGCTCGAATATACAGACCTGTATCCGGATACGAATCAGAATATCCAACGGGTCTCCATGATCCACGGTCGAGTGAAACGACCGTCACGCGCGCAACGGGCGAATCCGACACGCAGATAGTGATGACAAAGGAAGAACGGCCAACCGGCTCGCTCTCCGTCACGTGAGGAGGACGTGGAATGCGCATCACCATCGCAAGCCGGGCGGGCCTGGTCGGCGCGCTGCTGCTGGCGGGTCTCGGTGCCGGGGTGACCCCGGCCGCCGCGTCGAACCCCGCGGGCGTGGCCTCGCTCGGCTCCGCCGCCTTCACCAAGGGCACCTCGGCGCCGATCTCGATCGCCTCGCTCGCCGACTGCGCGGTCGAGGGACCGACGAGCAACTCGTCCGGAGTCGTGACCAGGACCGGGATCACGTTCGGTGGCGGCACGTCGACGTGCACGACCACCGTCGTCGACCCCGAAAACGACGTCACCACGACGAAGTCGGAGGCCAAGGGGCAGAACTTCGAGCTGTCGGCACTGGTCTCGTCGAGCGGGCCGCGGATCAAGATCAGGTCCTACTCGGTCAGCTGCACGGCGACCCAGACCAGCACCAACGCGAGCTGGACCTACGGCGGCGCGACCGGGCTCGGCACCCTGCCGTCGCCGGTGCCGGTCGGCTACGTCAAGCCGATCACCAAGTCCAACGGCACCCTGCTCGCCGAGGCGATCTTCAACGAGCAGACGTTGCCGGGCGACGGCAGCATCGGGCTGACCATGCTGCGGATCAAGTTCGCCCCCGGCTCGAACATCACCGGCGAAGTGGTCGTCGGGCGCACGGCCTGCTCTCCCACTCCGTAAGCCAACCCGCCGGGAAAGGGCGTCCAGGACTCACCGGGCGCCCCTTTTCCATTCTGGCTTATATAAGTCTCGGCTGATATCTTGTCGGCAACCGAGCCGAGGAGGGCACCGATGGTCGACGTGACCAGCCAGATCAACTCCGTCCAGCGCAAGCTGGGCAAGCGCGTGGTCGAAGCGGGCGAGGCGGTGACGGCCACCGTCAGCCAGGTCTACGACACCGGCCTCGACGACCTCTGGGACGCCTGCACCAATCCCGAGCGCATCCCGCGCTGGTTCCTGCCGATCAGCGGCGATCTGCGCGTCGGCGGCAAGTACCAGCTCGAAGGCAACGCGGGCGGAACGGTCGAGCGCTGCGACCCGCCCAAGAGCTTCGCGGCGACCTGGGAGTACGGCGGTGACGTCAGCTGGATCGAACTCCGGCTGAGCCCCGAAGCCGACGGGCGCACCCGGTTCGAACTCGACCACACCGCCGTCCCCAACGAGCACTGGAACCGGTTCGGGCCCGGCGCCGTGGGCATCGGCTGGGACATGATGCTGAACGGGCTCGCGCTCCACCTCGAATCCGGCGAGGCCGCCGACCCCGAGGCCGCCATGGCCTGGATGACCAGCGAAGAGGGCGTGCGGTTCATGACACTGAGCAACGACGCCTGGTACGAGGCCGACGTCGCCAACGGGACGGACGCGGCCATCGCCCGTACCCGCGCCGACGCCACCTTGGCCGCCTACACCGCGCCGCCGGAGAGCTGAAGGTCCTCGGCGAGCTCCGGGGCGCGAAGCAGGTCGATGAGCTCGTCGTCCGCCCGGAACACGGCGCGGGCTCCCGGCATCCCCGCCTGCCGGAGCATCGCGTGGAGGACATCGGCGTGCGGCTGGTCGAGCAGGGTCCAGACCATCGCGCGCCGTTTCCCGTCGTCCCCCAGTTCGCGCGCGGCCCACCAGCCCATGACGAGCGCGCTCACCTGGTTGACCGCCGTTTCCCGCCCCCGCGCCAGTTGCGCGCGATTCAGCCCGCACACCTTGATGGTCTGCTCGCCCTTCTCGGTCAGCGCGCGGTAGGTCCCGATCGACAGCACCAGGAACAGGTGCTCCAGCGGGTCTTCGGCGGTCGGATCGATGAGCAGGCTGTCGCCGTCTTCGTCCACCGGGAAAAGGTCGCGTTTGTGGTGGCTGTTGCAGTACTCGCAGGCGAGCACGTGGTTGAGCCAGTCGAACGCGCGCCCCGGATTCCGCGCGATCGGCTCGAAATGGTCCACAGTGGACCCGAGGCCGTCGCCGCAGTACATGCAGTAGCCGCGGCCGGCGGCCATCACGTCCAGGCCCGCCCGCAGAGAACGCCGCACGGCACGCGAAACCCGCCAGAGCCGCCGGGCTTCTTTCGTGTCACCGGGAGGGATCCGCGCCGTCAGCTCTTCGAGATCGGCCACCACCCGGCCCGGCAGCGCGATCCGGCGGATCCCGATCACCGATCGTCGGCCTCGAACCGCCTGGCCACCTCGTCGACCCGGCTTGGCGGCGAACTGCTCAGCATGCCCCGGAGGCGTTCCCATTCCCGGACGCCGTTCGCGTCCGCGCGGCCGGACGCCACCTGGAACTCCAGCTCGGCCAGATGCTCCCGCAATTCGACCGCCTGCGGCGAATACGGCGTGTCCAAGCCGAAAAGATCGGACAGCACGGCGTCGTCGCCGGAGCCGAACACGACCCGCTCGTACAGCTCCTCGGAGACCACCCGCGGCGGGACGTCCTCGTCGGGACCCGAAAGCCGGATGAGGCCGCCCGGATCGGCGGCCTGGCAGACGTAGGGGCTGTGCGTGGTGACGATGAACTGGATCCGCGGGAAATGCGCCTTGAACCACGATCCCATGCGTTTCTGCCACGACACGTGGAGATGCGCGTCCACCTCGTCGATGATCACGACACCGGGACTCTCGTGGTCGAGGCCGGCGCCGTCGAGCTGTTTGAGCAGGTCGACCACGAGCGCGGTCACCGTGCGATAGCCATCGCTCATCTCGCGCAGCGGGAACCGATCGCCCCGGTACTCGACCCAGAGCCCGTCCGAATCGACGTCCCTGATCCGGTAGCCGCCGGGCAGGAGACCGTCACCGAGGATCTCCAGCGCCGCGTCCTTCAGTTCACGGGCGCCCGCTTTTCCTTCCAGGGCACGGAGATGCTGATTGATCAGCCAGGTGACGCCCTCGGCGAGCGAGGCGTCTTCGTGGAACAGGCTGGCCATCCGCGCCAGCGATCCCGCGCCGCGCATCCACGACTCGGCCTCGCCGCTCCCGCCCGCGAGCCGCCGGAACGGCCCGTACGCCGCGCAGAACGGCTGGCCCGGCGGAAGCCCGGAGATCGGCAGCAGGCCGGAGTCGAGCCAGCGGACCTCGACCGGCGCCGGGCCCTCCTCGCGCATCACCGACAGCTCGATCGACCCGGACGTCTGATCGTTCGAGATCCAGCTGCCGGCGTCCGACAGCAGCCCCCAGGCGACGTCCGGCGCCGCCGCGACCGCGATGGCGCGCAGCAGCGAGGTCTTGCCGGAACCGTTGCGCCCCGCGAGCACCACCCAGCCAGGGCCGGGCAGCCGGAGGTCGACGGCACGAGCGCCGCTGAAGCCGCGGATGTTCTCCAGCCGGACCCGCTCGATGTACATGGAGAAAGCTTAGTGCCTGTCGGCGGAGCTGAGATGTGGCCGGAACGGGACCATACGCGTGAACCCGCCCGGCCGAAGGCCCCGCTATCGCGGTGGCAGGGCGCCCTGTCCGCATCGGTCGATCGCGGTCGCGGGTTCACCCACAGACACTTACGACGGCGCGGACGTCACCTGGCCACCCGGAAGTGGGTCGCCATCACGAGCTCCATCACGGCGTGCGCCTTGGCGACGTCCACGGCGGAGAGCGCCCTCGAACGCGGCCATTCGTCGACGCCCCGCTCCTGCTGCGACGAAATCAGCAGCCGGACATGCCCGCGCGAGCCGAGATTCCCGAACGGCGAGACGTACATGAGAAACTCGCTGTCGTCCTTGGTGCGAAGGGTGACGCCCGGGTTCCCGCTGAAGGTGTGCTGGCGATGGTCCTTGAAGGTGCCCTTCGGATCCGCGTGCCACTCTCCGGGCGCGCCGCCGTTCGCGGTGACCCCGGCTTCGATCTGCACCCGATGGCGCGGTTCGACGAAGTAGCAGGAACCCGGCGTGGCGATCGGCTCGAACTCCGGCCCGAAGGTCTTCTTGACCGCATCCCGGAACACCGCGCACTCGACGTTCGGGTCGGCGGCGCCGGCGGCCAGGATCACCTCGGCACCCGCGGGCACCTGGGCCTCGACCGCCGGATCGCAGGTCTCACCCTTGCTGGTGGAGACCCAGTTGGCGCAGGCACCGACGCGGGCGCTGTCCTGAGCGTCCGGCGGGTAGACGAGGTCGCGGGGCAGCTTCGCGGCTCCGGCGGTGGCGAAATCGCGGAGGAGTCCGCAGTCCTTGCTCCGGCGCTGGATCCCCAGCTCGAATTGGACCGCGCGCTGGAAACTGACCGGCACAGTGATCGCACAGCCGTCGACCGAGCCCTCGCGGCGGGACTCGACCTGGTAGGCCTTCACGCCACCGAGATCGACGACGGCTCCGTCGTTCCGGAGAGCCGCGTGGGCAGGGTCCACGTCCTGGACGTAGAGCAGGGCCATGTCTCCTCGGACGAGCGTGCACCGTTTCCTGCCGTACTTCACCTCCGGACGCGTGGTCGCCAGTGCGGCATCCAGCGGCTGCCGAAGCGCGTAGGTGACACGATCGATCAGCGCACAGAAGTCGGTCGCGGCGAGAGCGGCGTCGACGGCTTGTTCGTCACGATCCGCGGGACGCGGTTGCTTGGGCTGCCATTTCGGAAACTGCGGTGGCGGCGGGGGCGTCTCCACGGAATCCGTACAAGCCGCCAGTAACCCGACGAGTACTGCGCCGAGAATCACTCTTTGAAACTTCATTACGCAGAGTGTGCAAATTCGACACCTGCTCCACCAGGAAGAACCCGGTTTCCTGGGGCAGGTTCACACGATTGATTTTCACGGATAGTCACCAGGTTCGCCGACGCTATTCAGCGGGGAGCGGGACTTTATGCAGCCGGGTTCACCGCCCCGGGAACCCTGGTAATCTTCCCGGCGTCGGATTACGCAGGGTGCATCGGGGAGACGCGCCTTGTAGCCACGGGAGGGGCAGATGACGACGGTGACTTCGGGGCGGCTTCGGCCATTCAGCGGGGAACGTTTCACGGCACCAGGGGTGCATGGCCATGCCTGACGGGACACCTGTCTACCAACCAGGCTTCAACCCGGGCTCGGTCTGCAAGGCCCCGCCTACTGGCGGCTCCTACGGGACGCCGGTAGCGGAAGGCGCGGGGTTCAAGTACGACGAGGCGACCCTTCACGAACTGGTGAAAGAGTGGTCTGACCTGGCCAACGAGTACCAGGACGACATCGAGGATGCGCGCAACATCGCTGTGGCCAATCCCCCGGGACTTGACTTCGCGAGCGGGGACAATGCCGACATAACCCGCCGGTCGGGCAGTGCGCTCCTCGAAGCCCTCGACCAGCGTGTCGCATACTGCAAGAACATGGCCGCCAAGTATGTGGCCGCTCTCGGCAAGTACGCCACCGCCGACGAACAAGCCAAAATCGCCATCAACCAGCAACCGGAGGGCATCGCCTGATGCGACGCGCCACCCTGTTCCTCAGCGCAGCCGTTCTCGCTGCCCTCTCCGCCTGCTCGACACCAACGGTCAATGGCAGCCCTGCACCCACCAATAGTGGAGCAGGCTCGAGCATCCCAAACTCAGCCAGCCTGCCGCCCGGTGTCCCCAAGGTCGAGCACTCGATTGATGTGGCCCGGTTCAAGCAAGACCCCTGTACTGCCCTCACCAAAACCCAGGTCACAGAACTCCTCGGGCCCAACACCGAAACCGTGCCTCGTCCGGACGGCTCGGCGGGACCGGCATGCAGGTGGTCCATTCCCTCCACCACAGAACCCCGCATTCACGTGATCTTCAGCAATTTCGGAGACAGCGGCACCGCCAAGTTTTACGCGGCCAAAGGGACGACCTACCAACTCCTTGAACCGCTCGAACCGGTTGACGGCTACCCAGTGACCGCTTACGGCGATAAAGACAAGCGCGCTGAAGGCGAGTGCTCGGTCGCCCTGGGGACCAGCGACACCCAAACCGTAAGCATCAACTTGGTGCAGTCCGCGGCGAACGTCGGTAAGAAAGATCCCTGTGCCGCCGCTCGTGAGGCCGCAGTCAGGGTGCTGGCCACCATCCGAGGGGGCAACTGATGCCGGCAGGCCCGATCACCGCTGCCCAGATCTACGAGCAGATCACCAAGGGTGAAGGCACCGGTTCGCTCTCCGAGGCTCAGCGTGCCGCCTTCGACCTGACCGCCAAGCACCACGAGCGCGCGCAGAAGCTCTCCGCACTCACCCAGAAGACCATGGCCGGCTGGCAGGGTGGCGCCAGCGACGCGGCCGCCGACGCGACGAAGCCTGTTGTGGAAGCCGCGTACGACGACGCGATGCATCTGGCCGTGGCGCAGTCGGCGATCAGTGCTCAGATGGACGCGTTCGGCACGGCCAAGAACTCGGTCAAGCCGGTGCCGCCCGAGCAGCCCGCCCCGACGGCCGAGGACGTCAAGGCTGTCATGAGTGGCGGTCTGGTCGGCTACTGGAGCAAGGTCCAGGGGTATCAGGCCGACAGCCAGCACAACATCGACACCTTCGCGAGCTACCACTCGGCCAGCACCGCCAACGGTGACGAGCTGCCCGCCCAGTACGCGCAGCTCACCGACCCCGGCGGCAGCGTCACCTTGGACGAAGGCGGCGCCGGGAAGCCTGCGGTGAGGGGGTTCGGCGACGGCTCCGACGGACGCGAACACGGTGTCGGCGAGCCCTACCGAGGTCCGAGCGGTCCCAGCGGTCCCGGCGGGCCGAGTGGCCCCAACGGGCCGAGCGCACCGGGCGCAGCTGACAGCGGCCCGCAGCCTGGGCAACCCCAGCCGGGTCACCATCAGACCGGCGGGCAACAGCGGCCGGACGACGGGACCCGCGCGAATTCGTACACGCCGCCCCAGACCACTCCGGTCGTGCCGCCTGCAGCGAACCTCGACTTCGGGCCGACCGGCAAGCCGAACCCCACGTACAACACGCCCGGCGCTTTCCCGCCAGGGTACGGCCCGGGAACGACCGGGCCCACGCCGTACGGTCCGGGCACGGGTGGCAGGTCACCCGGAGTACCGAGCGGCGGCGGTTTCCGCGGACAAGGTGGGACGGGTGGAGTAGGCGGGCCCGGACAGCAGCCCGGCATGGGTGGCCGAAGCGGCGCCGGGATGCCTGGTGAGGGCGTGGCCGGTCGCGGTGCGGCGGGAGCAGCGGGCTCGACCGGTCGGGGCGGGGCGAACGGGATGCCGATGGCGCCCGGCGCCGCTCGCGGGAAGGGCGAGGAGGACAAGGAGAAGAAGGCTCCGGCGTACCTCCAGAACCCGGATCCCGACGAGACCTTCGGCGGCTACACCGAGAAGCCGATGCCGCCGGTGATCGGCGAGAAGAAGAAGTAGCACCACAGTCCCAGGGGAGGGAGGCACGTGGTGCTCGCGCGCCCGGTCGAGATCACGCTCGACACCTTGTTGACCGCGTTCCGTCACGCCGGCTGCGGAGATCCGCATCTGATCTTCGCGGGCGGGCTGCGCTATATCCCGCCGTCGTCGCGGAACGGCGAGGAAAGGGCGGCGTTCGAGGAGCTCGGCGGGCTCGGGTTCACCGAGGGCAAGCGGCTCACCAGCGACTTCGAGGACGTCCTGCACATACTCGACCGGCCGAACACCGAGTACTACGCGACGTTGCGAACCGAGACGGAGCAGTACAACGTGCTCGTCGCCGTACGCGGACGGGCCGCGGTGACCGCGATCTGCGAGGGGAATCGCGTGTGGCTGAAAGGCGTGCGGACCGCCGACCGCGCGGCGGCGCTCGTGATGAACCTGCCCGAGTACCCGCCGGCGCGGTTCGCCCCGTTCTCCTTGCCCCAGGACGACTTCAACGGCGACAGTGGGGACGGTCTCTACGACGAGCCCGAGTCCCGAAGCCGCGAAGCACGGCAGCTGGACGAGGTCTTCGAGCAGCCCTATTTCGGTGTCGGTTTCTTCGCCGCGGCCATGCGCCCTGACGGGGGAAAACGCACAGAGGCCACGGATGGCCTGTCCTATCTGGACCTCGACTCCGGACGGGTGGCCATGCACGTGAGCGGTTCTCCCCGGAACCGGTACATCACCGTCCTGCCCGGCGAACCCACGTTACTGGCCCAGAAAGTCGCCGCGCTGCGGGCAAGTCTCGACCACTGACTCGATCAGGCGCCCCGACCGCGCCGGATCCAGCGCGACAGCGTCCACAGTGGACCGGAGGTAGGGCTCGACATCGCAGGGCCGGTGCAGGAACAGCCCGCATCGCCGATGTTCCAGGTACACCACCGGTGGGGCGTCGCCGAATTCCAGCAAAACGTAGGCATCACCCGCATGTGCCCCGGCGGCGAACGGGATGACCCGTAGTTCGACGGTGGGCCGCTCCGCCATCGTGATGAGATGCCGAAGCTGATTCGCCATCACCCGCGGCCCACCGACCTGACGGTGCAGCGCCGCTTCGTCGATATACGCGACAAACCTCTTCTGCCCTAACAGTTTCTGCCGCACTCCCGGGGCCGCCGCCCTCGCGTAGGAGGGAGTCCACAGCAGATCGGGCAGGAGCGTTGCCCCGAAAGCGACGATCTTGGTGGCCTCCTTTTCGTACTGCGCGAGCGTTTCACTCTGGAAGGACGTGTCGGCGAACCACCACGGCCCGCTGTCGCGAGACAGCGAGAGCAGGGCCTCTCGCCGCTCCCCGGTGACCTGATAGACCGCGAGCAGCGCCGACACCTCCTCGGCGGACGCCGCGCGGAGGCCGGTTTCGATCCGGCTGATCGTCGACTGGGACCACGCCAGTTTGTCGGCCACTTCGGTCGAGGCCAGTCTGGCGGCCTTCCGCGCGGCTCGCAGTCCGTCGGCGAGGGCCCTCGCCTGGGGTGTGGGTCTCGGCTTCGGCATCGCGAGCACCCTGCCCGGTGCGCCGGAGCAAGTCATTCCCCGAGCCGGGCGACCTCGCGTACGGCCGCGGAAATGGTGCGGAAGTCCTTGCGCAGCAACGCCCCGTGGTTGCTCTCGACCTTCGCACTCACCTTGATGTTCGGATTGCGCGCGGTCACACCGTCGAGACTCGTCCGGATCTTTTCCTGCTCGTCTTCCTTGCTGCCGAACGAGGTTCCCGACGCGACCACGTATCGCGTCGGGACGGTGATGCCGTCGAGCACCGGGCCCAGCTCGGCCTCCCGCGAGAGCTTGCCTAGTTCGATGTTGCTCTCCGCCTGCTCGGCGGCGGACATCCGCGGGGTCAGCCCGGTCGGGCGCAGCAGCGGCATGACCAAATTGAGGCGCTTGAACAGCTTCCGGATCCGCTGTTCCATGGCGTCGTCCATCCAGTCGTACGGGAACGCGCCGTCGACCAGGACCGCGCCGATGGTCCGTTCCGGGTTCCTGGCCGCCCAGTGCGCCGCGACGACCGCGCCGTAGGACCAGCCCACCACGACGGCCCGCTTCACTTCCCGGGCTTCGAGGACCGCGTCGACATCGCGAACGGCCGCCTCGAAGGAGTAGTCGGACGATCGCTTCGACTTGCCGCGGGCACGCTCGTCGTAGGTGATGTGGCGGAAGTCCGAGCCCAGGTCGGCGAGGATCCGCCGCCAGTAGCCCTGGGTCGCGAACTGGCCGTTGAGGTAGACGATCGGGATGCCGGGGCCACCGGAGTCGGTGACGGCCAGCGCGGTGTCTTCGACGGGGAGCATCCCGGTCCAGGTAGAGGAAGTCATGAGGGAACTATCGAGGTGCGGCCTGACACCGCTCTGACGTCGCCCTGACACGAAAAAGCCCCCTCACGTCAGCGAGGGGGCCTTCCGCGAAACCGGACTACTTGAGGGCGAAACCGCCGGAGCCCGCCCAGTCGAGGGCGAACGCCGGGAGCAGGCCGAGCACCAGCGTGACGATGACGCCGAGCGTGATCGCCGTGGTGGTGAACGCTCCGGGCACGGTGACGGTCGGGCCGTCGGGGGCGGGCTCGGAGAAGTACATCAGCACGATCACGCGCAGGTAGAAGAACGCGGCGACGGCGCTGAAGATCAGAGCGACGACGACCAGCGGCGCCATCCCGTCGGACAGTGCCGCCGAGAACACCACGAACTTCCCGACGAAACCACTGGTCAGCGGGATACCGGCCAGCGCGAGCAGCAGGAAGGTGAACACACCGGCCAGCACCGGAGACCGCTTCGCCAGCCCCGCCCAGGCGGACAGGTGCGTCGCCTCGCCGTTCGAGTCCCGCACCAGCGAGACGACACCGAACGCGGCGAGCGTGGTGAATCCGTAGGCCAGCAGGTAGAACAGCGTGCTCGACAGGCCTTCCTCGGTCATCGCGATCGCACCCACGAGCAGGAACCCGGCGTGCGCGATGGACGAGTAGGCGATCATGCGCTTCACGTCGGTCTGCGTCAGGCCCAGCACCGCGCCGATCAGCATCGAGATGATCGCGACGCCCCAGAGCACGCCGCGCCATTCCCAGCTCGTCGACTCGAACGCCACCTGGAACACCCGCAGGATCCCGCCGAACGCGGCGACCTTGGTGCAGGCGCCCATGAACGCGGTGACCGGGGTCGGCGCGCCCTGGTAGACGTCCGGGGTCCAGGTGTGGAACGGACCGACCGAACCCTTGAACAGCAGGCCGACCGCGAGCAACCCGAGCCCGGCGAACAGCAGCGTGTCCGAGCGGTCCGAACCGGCGGCGGCGTTGGCGATGTCCGACAGCTTCACGGAGTTCGCGTAGCCGTAGAGCAGCGCGAGACCGTAGAGGAAGAACGCCGACGAGAAGGCGCCGAGCAGGAAGTACTTGACCGCGGACTCCTGCGAGAGCAGGCGACGACGGCGGGCGAGACCGCACATCAGGTACAGCGGCAGGCTCAGCACCTCGAGCGCGATGAACATGGTGAGCAGGTCGTTGGCCGCGACGAACGCCATCATGCCGCCGAGCGCGAACAGCGTCAGCGGGAAGACCTCGGTCTGCATCCCGGTGGTGCCGACCTGCGCGCGGTCCTGGACCGTGCCGGGGCGGATACCGGCCTGCGCGACGAAGGCGCCGCCCGGCTCGACCGAGCGATCCGCGATCAGCAGCAGCGCGCCCAGCGCGAGCGCCAGCAGCGTGCCCCACAGGAACAGCGACGGCCGATCGACGGCGATGGCGCCGCTGAAGGTCGTGATGCCGCCCTTCGGCGCGGAAGTGCTGGCGTACCAGGCGAGGAAGACGCCCGCCGCCCCGATCCCGACCAGGGACAGGAAGACCTGCGACGGCCACCGCATGTGCTTGGGCAGGAAGGCTTCGAACAGCACGCTGACACACGCGGCCCCGAGGATGATCAGGATCGGCGTGACGGCGAAGTAGTCGATCGACGGCACCGTCAGCGGTGGCGCCTGGGTCAAGAAGTGCACGGTTTACCTGCCTCCCTGCACGGTGTCTTCCAGGAGGGCGCATCCGCGTTCACGTAGACAGACCTTCGGCCTGCCTCCATGAACGCGGGCCCTTCGGGCGAAAGCGCCCTCGGACTTGGTCATTTCGCGCCTCCAACATTCACGCTCTGCGCATCCAGCGACGACATGGTCTGCTGCACCGACGGGGTGATCGTGTCGAGCACCGGCTTGGGGTAGAACCCGAGCGCGATGATCAGCACGACCATCGGCGCCAGGATCGCGATCTCCTTGCCGCCGAGGTCCTTGATGGCTTTGGTCGCCCCGAGTTCGGGGGCGATCGCCGTACCCGGTCCACCGCCCGCCGCCATCAGGGCGTCACCGCGGACGGGGCCCTGCATGACGCGCTGGTAGAGCCAGAGCACGTAAGCCGCGGCCAGCACCATGCCGACCGTCGCGATGATCGTGTACACCGGGTAGTCCACAAAGGACCCCAGCAGCACCAGGAACTCACTGATGAAGGAGTTCGTGCCGGGCAGGGACAAGGTGGACAGGCCGGCGATGAGCAGCATCCCGCCGAGCAGCGGGGTCACCTTCGCCATGCCGCCGTAGTCGGAGATCCGCGTGGACCCGCCGCGCATCACGATCAGGCCGACGACCACGATCAGCATGCCGGTGGCGAGGCTGTGGTTCAGCATGTACGACACCGAGCCGACCATCGCCTGCTCGTTGAAGGTGAAGATGCCCAGCGCGATGAACCCGAAGTGGGCGATCGACACGTAGGCGATGAAGCGCTTCATGTCGCGTTGCCCGGCCGCGAGGATCGAGCCGTAAAGGACACCGGCGACGGCGAGCACCAGCACCCAAGGCGCGAGTTCCTTGCTGGCCTCCGGGAACATCGGGAGGCAGTAGCGCAGGAACCCGAACGTGCCGACCTTGTCCAGCACGCCGACCAGCAGGACCGCGACGCCGATCGGCGCCTGGCCCGCGGCGTCCGGCAGCCAGGTGTGGAACGGCACCAAAGGGGCCTTGATCGCGAACGCGAGGAAGAACCCGATGAACAGCCAGATCTGGGTGCCCAGCGGGGCGTCGCGGACGACCGTGACGAGCGTTTCCCAGTCGAAGGTGCCCTTGCCGAGCTCGTCCGACGCCAGCGAGTACGCGCCGATCGCCGAGGCCAGCATGATCAGGCCGCCGAGGAACGAGTACAGGAAGAACTTGACCGCCGCGTACTGCCGGTTCGCGCCGCCGTAGCCGCCGATCAGGAAGTACATCGGGATCAGCATGATCTCGAACAGCACGTAGAACAGGAAGACGTCGGTCGCGGCGAACACCGCGATGGTCAGCGCCTCCTGCACCAGGATCAGCGACAGGAACCCGCCCGCCGAGCGCCCGGCCGGGAGCTTGTCGGTCAAGCCCAGCGCGCCGACCACGATCGGCACCAGCAGGCCGATGACCGCGATCATCACCAGCGCGATGCCGTCGATGCCGAACGAGATGTGGATGCCGAAGTTCGGGATCCAGTCCATCGAGGACTTCTGCTGGATCCGGTCCCCGGCCGGCGAATAGCTCGCCCACATCGGGATCACCAGCAGGAACGTCAGGAGCGACACCACGAGCGCGGTGAGCGTCGCCAGCCTGTCGTTTTTCTTCATCCCGGCGACGACCGCCGCACCGAGCAGCGGCAGCAGGATGGATGCGAGAACCCAGGTCATCAGGAGAACCTCACCAGCAGGAGTGCCGCCAGAAGCAGGAATGTGCCGCCCAGCATGGACAGTGCGTACGAGCGGACGAAGCCGGTCTGAAGGCGGCGCAGGCGCCCGGATCCGCCACCGAGCGCGGCGGCGAGGCCGTTGACCGCGCCGTCGACCCCGCGGTTGTCCACGTAGACCAGCGCGCGGGCGAGCCAGGTGCCCGGGCGGGCGACCAGCGTCTCGTTCAGGGTGTTGCCGTACAGGTCGTTGCGCGCGGCCTTGACCACGGCCGAGACCCGCTCGGGGCGTTCCACCGGAACGTCCTTGCGGCCGACGAAGAACCACGCCGCCGCCGCGCCCAGCACGGACAGCGCCACGGTGAGGATCGGGACCAGCGCGTGCGGGATGACACTGTGGCCACCCTCTTCGAGCGGGCCGACCACCGGCGAAAGCCATTCGGCGAACCGGTCGCCGAGCGCGAAGAACGCACCGGCGCCGATCGAGCCGATCGCCAGGATGATCATCGGCCACTTCATGATCGCGGGAGACTCGTGCGGGTGGAAGTCGCGCCCGTCGCTGGACTTGATCTCCTTCCAGCGTTCCTTGCCGAAGAAGGTCATCACCATCAGGCGCGTCATGTAGAACGCGGTGAGCCCGGCGCCGAGCAGTGCCGCGCCGCCCATCACCCAGCCGCGCCAGCCGCCCTGGCTCAGCGCCGCTTCGATGATCGCGTCCTTGGTGAAGAAGCCCGAGAGCGGCGGGATGCCGATCAGCGCCAGGTAGCCGAGGGCGAAGGTCCAGAAGGTGACCGGCAGGTGCTTGCGCAGCCCGCCGAACTTCCGCATGTCGACCTCGTCGTTCATGGCGTGCATGACCGAACCGGCCCCGAGGAACAGCCCGGCCTTGAAGAAACCGTGCGCGACCAGGTGCATGATGCCGAGCGCGTAGGCGATCGGCCCGAGGCCGACGGCGAGCATCATGTACCCGATCTGGCTGACCGTGGAGTACGCCAGGACCTTCTTGATGTCGTCGTAGGCGCAACCGATGATGCACCCGATCAGGAGCGTGACCGTACCGACGAGCGTGACGATCAGGCGGCCGTCCGGGGTGGCGTTGAAGATCTCGTGCGCGCGGGCGACCAGGTAGACGCCGGCGGTGACCATCGTCGCCGCGTGGATGAGGGCCGAGACCGGGGTCGGGCCCTCCATCGCGTCCGGAAGCCAGGCCTGCAGTGGGAACTGACCGGATTTACCGCAGGCGCCCAGCAGCAGCAGGATCGCGATCGCGGTGACCGCGCCGGTCGGGATCTGGCCGACGGCGCCGAAGACCTCGGCGTAACCGGTGCTCCCGACGTACTTGAACATCAGGAAGATCGCCAGCGCGAGCCCGACGTCACCGACGCGGTTCATCAGGAACGCCTTCTTCGCCGCGGTGGCGGCGGACGGACGGTCCTGGTACCAGCCGATGAGGAGGTACGAAGCGAGACCCACGCCTTCCCAGCCGAGGTACAGCGTCACGAAGCTGTTGCCCAGCACCAGGATCAGCATCGAGGCGACGAACAGGTTGAGGTACGCGAAGAACCTCGACCGGTCACGGTCCTCGGCCATGTAGCCGATCGAGTAGAAGTGGATCAGCATGCCGACGCCGGTGATCAGCAGCACGAACGTCAGCGAAAGCGCGTCGATCCGGAGCCCGAAGTCGACCTGCAGCGCCGAAACCGGGATCCACGAGAACAGTTTGACGTCCGCGGTGGCCTTCGTGTCGGCGGTGAAGAACAGCAACAGGCCGTACACAAAGGACAGTGAGACGGTCGCACTGCCGAGGAGGTGTCCCCAGCCCCTGGCCCGCTTACCCGCCAGCAAAAGAATAAGGGCGCCGAGAGCCGGGAAGGCCACCAGCAGCCACGATGATGCGGTCACTCTCGGTGCTCCCTAGTACTTCAGCAGGTTGGTGTCGTCGACCGAGGCCGAACGCCGGGTGCGGAAGATCGCCATGATGATCGCGAGCCCCACCACGACCTCCGCGGCGGCCACGACCATCACGAAGAACGCCATCACCTGGCCGTCCAGCGACCCGTTGATCCGGGCGAACGTGACCAGGGACAGGTTCGCCGCGTTCAGCATCAGCTCGATGCACATGAACACGACGATCGCGTTGCGGCGCACCAGCACCCCGACCGCGCCGATGGCGAACAGCAGCGCGGACAGGAGCAGGTAGTACGTCGGGGTCATTCCTTCTCCCCTTCAGGCTTGCCGACCAGAGCGTGGGCGTCGGGGCCGTCTTCCGTCCCGGCGACCTGCTTACGCTCGTTTTCCAGCTGTGCGGCCGAAGTCGACTCGATGATCTCCGAGAGCGACTCCCTGGCGATCGAGCCGTCGGGCAGCAGCGCCGGGGTGGCGACCGAGTTGGCCGTGGCGAAGACACCCGGTCCGGGCAGCGGCGAAGGCCGGTCGTGCTTGCCGGTGAACCGGTCGACGACGAGTTCCTTCTGGTTCTTCTTGCCGCCCTTGGCGTGCCGGTCGGTGAACGCGAGCACCATCGCGCCGAGCGCGGCGGTGATCAGCAGCGCCGAGGTGAGCTCGAACGGGAACAGGTACTTGGTGAAGATCAGCCGTCCCAGCCCGCCGGGGCCGCCGCCGTCGACGTTCGCCGGGTCGACCGGCAGGGCCGGGGTCACGTTGGCCATCGCGCGGGCGAGACCCGCGGCGAGCAGCCCGCCGACACCGATGCCGAGCAGGGTCGCCATGACCCGCTGTCCGCGCAGTACTTCGACGACCGAGTCGGAACTCTCCCGGCCGACCAGCATCAGCACGAACAGGAACAGCATCATGATCGCGCCGGTGTAGACGATGATCTGCGTGAAGCCGAGGAACGGCGCCTGCTGGATCATGTACAGCGCGCCGAGGCACAGCATCGTGAGCACCAGCCACAGCGCCGAGTGCACGGCGTTGCGGGAGAAGATCATGCCGAGCCCGCCGAGCAGCGCGAGCGGGCCGAGCACCCAGAACGCGATGGTCTCGCCGGTGGTGATCCCGGCCGAAACGTCCGTCTGCGCGAGGAAAGCCGTGATCACTGGACCGGCTCCTTCGGCTCAGCGGGCTTCCGTGCGAGTTCCGGGCCGTTGACGTAGTAGTCCTGCTCGTTGTCGCCCAGCCGCATCGGGTGCGGCGGCTGCTCCATGCCGGGCAGGAGCGGCGCGAGGAGGTCTTCCTTGGTGTAGATCAACCGCTGCCGGTCGTCGTCGGCCAGCTCATAGAAGTTGATCATCGTCAGGGACCGGGTCGGGCAGGCCTCGACGCACAACCCGCAGCCGATGCAGCGCAGGTAGTTGATCTGGTAGTCGGCGCCGTACCGCTCACCGGGCGAGTACCGCGCCTCTTCGGTGTTGTCGCCGCCTTCGACGAAGATCGCGTCCGCCGGGCAGGCCCACGCGCACAGCTCGCAGCCGACGCATTTCTCCAGCCCGTCCGGATGCCGGTTGAGCTGGTGCCTGCCGTGGTAACGCGGAGCCGCGGGGGCGCCCGCCTCCGGGTACTCCTCGGTGGCGACCTTCTTGAACATCATGCCGAAGGTGACACCGAAACCCTTGATGGGATCAAACATCCCCATCGCCGGCCTCCCTTCCACTGGAAACCGCCGCGGGCTTGCGCTTGGCAGCCCGGGCTTCGGCCTTCGCGAGGGCCTTCTGACGCGGGGTCTTCTCCGGGACCTGCAGGTCCAGCGGCGGCACGGGGAATCCGCCGCCGGTCACCGGGACGTAGTCGTCGTCCGGGACCTTCTTGTCCGGGATCAGGAAGCTCAGGATGACGACGAAGAGGATGAGCGCGCCGCCACCGAAGAGGATCTGCGGGGTGGACAGGCCACCCGAGTTCTTGATCGCGCGGACCGTGACGATCACGACGATCCAGACCAGGTTGACCGGCACCAGGACCTTCCAGCCCAGGCGCATGAACTGGTCGTACCGCAGCCGCGGCAGCGTGCCGCGCAGCCAGATGAAGCCGAACAGCAGGATGAACAGCTTGGCGGTGAACCAGATCAGCGGGAGCCAGCCCTGGTTCAGCGCGTGGTCCGCGCCGACGAACGGGAACTTCCAGCCACCGAGGAACAACGTGGTCGCGAACGCCGAAACGATCACCATGTTGACGTACTCGGCGAGGAAGAACATCGCGAACTTCATCGAGCTGTACTCGGTGTGGAAACCGCCGACCAGCTCGGATTCGGCCTCGGGGAGGTCGAACGGCGCGCGGTTGGTCTCACCGACCATGGAGATCAGGTAGATCACGAAGCTCGGCAGCAGCAGGTAGAAGTACCAACCGGTCTGCTGCGACTCGACGATCGCCGACGTCGACATCGAACCCGCGTAGAGGATGACGCCCACGATGGACAGACCCATCGCGATCTCGTAGGAGATCACCTGAGCCGCGCTTCGCAGTCCACCGAGCAGCGGATACGGCGAGCCGGACGACCAACCGGCCAGCACCAGGCCGTACACGCCGATCGAGGAGCAGGCGAGGATCACCAGCACGCCGACCGGCAGATCGACCAGCTGGAGCGTGGTCCGCTCACCGAAGATCGAGACCACCGGGCCGAACGGGATCGCGGCCAGCGCGATCAGCGCCGGCACGGCGGAGATCACCGGCGCGAGGAAGTACACCTTGCGGTCGGCGGTGTCCGGGATGATCTGTTCCTTGAACGGCAGCTTGATCGCGTCCGCGAGGGACTGCAGGTAGCCGCCGGGGCCGACCCGGTTGGGGCCGGGACGGTTCTGCATCCGGCCGACCGCTTTCCGCTCCCAGACGATCAGGAAGATCGTCAGGATCGGGCCGATCAGCAGGATGACGACCGTCTTGATCAGGATCAGCCACAACGGGTCGTCGGCCAGCAGCGCCGCCCGCTCGGCGGCGTCCGGCATCTGGCTGAGCAACGGAGTCACTTCTCACCTCCGGTGAGGTTGACGGCCGAACCGTGCCCCGCGCCGAGAGAGGCGCGGACGGCCGAGCCGTCGGAGTTGCCCGGGAGCCACACGACGCCGTCCGGCAGGTCCGCGACCTCGATCGGCAACGTGATGGAACCGCGTTCGGTGGAGACCTTCACGCTGCCGCCCAGACCTTCGGCGGTCTTCGCCGAGAGCTTGGCGACGACCTCGCGCTGCGTGCCCTTGAGATGCGGCTCGCCGTCCTGCAGCGAACCGTTGTCGATCAGCTGCCTCCAGGTGGCGAGGAGAGCCTGACCGTTCCCTGTCTCCGGACGTGCGATGAAAGCGTCCTTCATTGCGAAATCTGCAATGAAAGCGTCCTTCATCTCACGGGCGGGCAGCTTCGCCAGATCGGCGGCCGAAGCGGCCGGGGTCTGCGTGAAGATGTCCGCGTCCATCTCGACGGCGAGGGTGTCGAGCACCCGGCAGTCCGGCAGTGCGCCGGTGCCTTCGAGAGTGACGGCGAACTCGCGGCGGCGGCCTTCCCAGTTCAGGTAGCTGCCCGCCTTCTCGACCGCCGGGGCGATCGGGAGGACGACGTCCGCGTGCTCGGTGACCCCGCTGTGCCGCAGTTCCAGGCTCACCACGAACTTCGCGTTCTCGAGCGCGCGGCGGGCCAGATCCGGGTCCGGCAGGTCGTCCGGGTCGACGCCGCCGACCAGCAGGCCGTCGATGTCCTGACCCGAAGCGGCCTTGAGGATGGCGGTGGTGTCGCGGCCCTCCGTGGCGGGAAGTGTGACGCCCCAAGCCTTTTCGACCTCGGCGCGAGCCTCGGCGTCGGTGACCGGGCGACCACCCGGCAGCAACGTCGGCGCCGCGCCCGCCGCCAGGGCACCGCGTTCACCCGCGCGACGCGGGATCCACGCGAGCCGGGCGCCGGTGCGCTCCACCAGCCGGTGCAGGGCCGAGAACAGGCCGGGGACCTCGGCGGCGCGTTCGCCGACGAGGATCACCGAGCCCTCGGCCGAAAGCGCCTGGTCGACGTCCTGCGCGTGCTGCGCGATGCCGTCGATCGCGGCGGCTTCGGAACCCGGCGCGCAGGCCAGCAGTTCGCCGAAGGTCTTGCGGACCGACGAGGTGGTCCACTGTCCCAAGTGGACGACGCGGGTGCGGTTCTTGCGGGCCGCCTTGCGCAGCCGCAGGAACACGATCGGCGCCTCGTCCTCCGGCTCGAACGCGACGCACAGCACCGTGCGCGCCCGCTCGATCTCGCGGAAGGTGACGCCGCTTTCCGGTGTCGTCCCGACCACGTGCGACGCGAGGAAGCCCAGCTCCTCGGCCGAGTGCGGGCGGGCGCGGAAGTCGATGTCGTTGGTGCCCAAGGCGATCCGCGCGAACTTCGAGTACGCGTACGCGTCCTCGACGGTCAGGCGGCCACCGGTCAGCACCGCGGCGCCCTTGCCGTCGCGTGCCTTGGCCAGCCCTTCGGCGGCCGCGCGCAGCGCGTCGGTCCAGGAAGCCTCTTCCAGCACGCCGTCGGCGTTGCGGATGAGCGGGCGGCGGATGCGGTCGTCCGCGGTCGAGTAACGGAACGCGAACCGGCCCTTGTCGCAGAGCCACTCTTCGTTGACCTCGGGGTCGTCGCCCGCGAGCTTCCGCATGACCTTGCCGCGGCGGAAGTCGGTCCGCTCGGCGCAGCCGGACGAGCAGTGCTCGCACACGCTCGGCGAGGACACCAGGTCGAACGGCCGCGAACGGAACCGGTACGCGGCCGAGGTCAGCGCGCCGACCGGGCAGATCTGGATGACGTTGCCGGAGAAGTACGACTGGAACGGCTGCCCCGACGTGGTCCGGGAAGCCAGGTCCAGCACGTCCGCGGTCTCGGCGGTGCCGATCTGCTGGTGGGCACCGCGTTCGAGCAGCTCGATGAACGGGTCGCCGGCGATCTCGCGGGAGAACCGGGTGCAGCGCTGGCAGAGCACGCAACGCTCACGGTCCAGCAGCACCTGCGAGGAGATCGGCAGCGGCTTCGGGAACGTCCGCTTCGTGTCGACGAAACGGGAGTCCGCGCGGCCGTGCGCGAGCGCCTGGTTCTGCAGCGGGCACTCGCCGCCCTTGTCGCAGATCGGGCAGTCCAGCGGGTGGTTGATGAGCAGCAGCTCCATCACACCCTGCTGGGCCTTGTCCGCGACGGCCGAGGTCAGCTGGGTCTTCACGACCATGCCGTCGGCGACCGTCATGGTGCACGAGGCCTGCGGCTTCGGCATCGGACGGCCGCCCATTTCGACCTCGACCAGGCACTGGCGGCAGGCACCCGCCGGGTCGAGCAGCGGGTGGTCGCAGAAGCGCGGGATGACCGTGCCGAGCCGCTCGGCGGTGCGGATCAGCAGCTCGCCCTTGGGCGCGATGACCTCTTCACCGTCGATGACCAGCTTGACGTGGCCTTCGGGAACCGGGGTGTCCTCTGTGGACGTCCCGGGCTTGTCGGGTGCGATCGTCATGCCTGCGCCCCCACCAATTCGCGCTTGTTTGCCTGACACAACGCGAGGAACTCCTCGCGGAAGTACTTGATGCCGCTCTGGATCGGCGAGACCGCGCCGTCGCCGAGGGCGCAGAACGAGCGGCCGAGGATGTTGTCGCAGACGTCGAGCAGGGTGTCGATGTCCTCCTCGGTGCCCTTGCCCTCGACCATGCGCTCCAGGATCTGCGCCAGCCAGTACGTGCCCTCGCGGCACGGCGTGCACTTGCCGCAGGACTCGTGCTCGTAGAACTGCGTCCACTTCATCACGGCCCACGGCACGGAAACGGTCTCGTTGAAGACCTGCACGGCCGTCGTGCCCAGCATCGACCCGGCTTCCGCCGCGCCTTCGAAGTCCAGGGGAACATCGAGGTGCTCGGCGGTGAACATCGGCGTGGACGAACCACCCGGCGTCCAGAACTTCAGCGGGATGCCGTCCTTCATGCCGCCCGCCATGTCGAGCAGCTCGCGCAGCGTGGTGCCGAGCGGGCATTCGTACTGGCCGGGCTTCTCGACGTGGCCGGAGATCGAGTAGATCTTCGGGCCGGGCGACTTCTCGCGGCCCATCTCGCGGAACCAGCTCGAGCCACCGTTGACGATGTACGGCGCGCTGGCGATGGTCTCGACGTTGTTGACCGTCGTCGGCGCGGCGTAGAGACCCGCGGCGGCCGGGAACGGCGGCTTGAGCCGCGGCTGGCCGCGACGGCCTTCCAGCGAGTCCAGCAGCGCCGTCTCCTCGCCGCAGATGTACGCCCCGGCGCCCGCGTGCACGGTGATGTCGAGGTCGAATCCGGAGTCGAGGATGTTCTTGCCGAGGTAGCCCGCTTCGTACGCCTCGCGCACGGCCGCGTTGAGACGGCGGATGCAGTGCAGTGCCTCACCGCGGACGTAGATGAAGCAGTGGTGCGAACGCATGGCGTACGAGGCGATGATGCAGCCCTCGATCAGCGAGTGCGGGTCCGCCATCATCAGCGGGATGTCCTTGCAGGTGCCCGGCTCGCCCTCGTCGGCGTTGATGACGAGGTAGTGCGGCTTGTCCTCGTTCGGCGGCATGAAGGACCACTTGATGCCGGCCGGGAAGCCCGCGCCGCCACGGCCGCGGAGGCCGGAGTCCTTGACCAGCTGGACGATCTGCTCGGGAGTGGCCTTGAGCGCCTTGCGGATCGCGGTGTAGCCCTCGAGGGCTTCGTAGGACTGGATCGTCCAGGAGTTGGGCGAAAGCCAGCGCTTCGTGAGGACCGGGGTGATGGGATCGGCCATTACTTCTTCTCCACTTCGGGGAGCGGAACGTCCTTCATGGCGGGAGCGGTCCAGCCGCGGTCCTGCGCGACCTGCGCTCCCCGCAGGGTTTCGACGGCCTGCGAAGGACCGTCGACGTCCGTGCGGTACTGCTGCGCGTCCTCCGGGAAGAACCCGGCGAGCTGCAGTTCGGCGCCCTTGAAGTTCGTCAGCGGCGCGCCGCGCGTCGGGGCCGGCTTCTTGCCCGCCTGCAACGCGTCGACCAGTGCGACGGCCTTGTCCTCGGTCTGGTTGTCGAAGTACTCGTAGTTGACCTGGATGACCGGGGCGAGGTCACAGGCCGCGAGACATTCGGCGTGCTCCAGCGTGATCGAGCCGGGCTCGTTCGGCGTACCCGCGGTCTCGTTGTGCCCCAACGGCTTCTCTTCGGAACCGAGATGCGTCTGGAGCTTCTTGTAGATCGCGTCGCCGCCCATGGCCGCGCAGAGGGTGTTGGTGCAGACGCTCACCAGGTGCTCGCCGCACGGGCGGCGCTTGTACATGGTGTAGAACGTCGCGACCGCGCTGACCTCGGCGTCGGACAGGTCCAGGTTCCGCGCGCAGAAGGCGATGCCCTCCTGGCTCACGTAACCCTGCACCGACTGCACCAGGTGCAGCATCGGCAGCAGCGCCGACCTCGACTGCGGATACCGCGAGATCAGGTTCTGGGCCTTGGCGTAGGTGTCGGCGTCGAAGATGTCTTCGAGCTTCGCGTTCTCCAGGATCCCCTCCGCCTCGGCGGGATCCGGCGCGATCGCGATCACGTCGACGTCACCACCGGCGGCGATATGGGTCTGCTCGGCCAGGCTGGTGCCGGGCTCGGGCGTCGGTGTCGTTCCGGGCTGGGTGCTCAACGGTCCACTCCCCCCATGACGGGGTCGATCGAGGCGATGGCGGCGATCACGTCCGCCACCAGGCCGCCTTCGGCCATCGCGGGCATCGACTGCAGGTTCACGAAACTCGGTTCGCGCACGTGGACCCGCAGCGGCCTGGTGCCGCCGTCGGAGACCAGGTGCACGCCGAGTTCACCGCGCGGCGATTCCACCGACGTGTAGGTCTGGCCCGGCGGGACCTTGAAGCCCTCGGTGACCAGCTTGAAGTGATGGATCAGCGATTCCATCGACTGGCCCATGATCTTGCGGACGTGCTCGAGCGAGTTGCCCATGCCGTCGCTGCCGATCGAGAGCTGCGCCGGCCAGGCGACCTTCTTGTCCTCGACCATGACCGGGCCCGGTTCGAGCTTCTTCAGGCACTGCTTGATGATCCGCAGGCTCTGGTGCATCTCCTCGACGCGCAGCAGGTAGCGCGCCCAGCAGTCCGCCTCGGTCGAGGTCGGGATGTCGAACTCGAACTCGTCGTAGCGGGAGTACGGCTCGGTCTTGCGCATGTCCCACGGGAGACCGGCGCTGCGCAGCACCGGGCCGGTGACACCGAGCGCGAGGCACGCGTCGACCGGCAGGTACCCGACACCCTTGAGCCGGTTGCGCCAGATCGGCTGACCGGTGAAGAGCTTGTCGTACAAGGGAAGCCGCTCGTCCATCGTCTTGACGAACGCGCTGACGACCTCTTGGTAGTCGTCCGGCATGTCCTGCGCGAGACCGCCGGGGCGGATGAACGCGTGGTTCATCCGGAGCCCGGTGAGGTGCTCCAGCAGGTGCAGGACCTCTTCGCGCTCACGGAAGCCGAGCGTCATCGCCGTGGTGGCACCGAGTTCCATCCCGCCGGTGGCGATGTAGACCAGGTGCGAACCGATGCGGTTGATCTCCAGCAGCATCACGCGCAGCAGCTCGGCGCGGCGCGGGGCCTGGATGCCGAGCAGCTTCTCGACACCGAGGCAGTACGCCATCTCGGTCGAGAGCGGGGCGAGGTAGTCCATGCGCGTCACGAAGGTGACGCCCTGGGTCCACGTGCGGTATTCGCAGTTCTTCTCGATCCCGGTGTGCAGGTAGCCGATGACCGAGCGGAGCTGCGTGACGGTCTCGCCCTCCATCTCCAGCACGAGCCGGAGCACGCCGTGCGTCGACGGGTGCTGCGGGCCCATGTTGATGACCATGCGCTCGTCGTGGCGGGAGTCCTCGATGAGGTCTTCCCAGTCACCGCCGGAAACGGTGTAGACGCGGCCTTCGGTCGTGTCGCGGGAGTCGGCTTCGGGAACTTCGGTTGCTTCGTCGTGAATGCTCACGAGTACGACCTCCGCTGGTCCGGCGGCGGGATCTCCGCGCCCTTGTATTCGACCGGGATCCCGCCGAGCGGGTAGTCCTTGCGCTGGGGGTGGCCGTCCCAGTCGTCCGGCATGAGGATGCGGGTCAGCGCCGGGTGGCCGTCGTAGACGATGCCGAACATGTCCCAGGCCTCCCGCTCCTGCCAGTCGGCCGTCGGGTAGACCCCTACCAGCGACGGGACGTGCGGGTCTTCGATGTCGAGGGTGACTTCGAGCCGGATGCGGCGGCGGTAGGTCATCGACGTGAAGTGGTAGACCGAGTGCAGCCGCTGCGGGACGTCGACGCCGTAGTCGACGCCGGACACCGAGCTGAGCAGTTCGAAGCGGAGACCGGCGTCGTCGCGCAGGACCTTGGCGATCTCGACGAGGTGCTCGCGGGAGACGTAGAAGGTGATCTCGCCGCGGTCGACCGTGGTCTGCTGGATCGCGTTCGCCGGGATCTTGTTGTCCGCCAAGGCCGCGTAGAACTCGTCGGCGAATTCGTCGAACCAGCCGCCGTACGGACGCTCCGCCGGGGGAGGGCTGTACGCGGGGAGGCGGACGCCGCCGTAACCGGAGGTGTCGCCGGTGCCGCGCACGCCGAACATGCCCTGGCGCTCTTTACCGGTGACGACCGGCTCGGCCGGGCGGACGCCCTGCGGCTCGAGGCCGCCTTCGGGCCGTTCGGCGCTGGACTGCTCGCCGCCCGTCTCGGGGACTTCGGGGGTGTTGTCTTCGGGCACGTCGCTCACTTCTTCGCGTACTTGATCGAGGAGGCGATCAGCTCGGTGCGCTCACCGCTGGCGGCGCGGATCGCGGCCCGGCGGGCGTTGATCGGCTCGTCCTGGATCTTGGCGTGCAGCTTCAAAATCGCGTCGAGCAGCATCTCGGGGCGCGGCGGGCAGCCGGGGAGGTACATGTCGACCGGGACGATGTGGTCGACGCCCTGCACCACGGCGTAGTTGTTGAACATCCCGCCGGACGAGGCGCAGACGCCCATCGCCAGCACCCACTTGGGCTCGGCCATCTGGTCGTAGATCTGGCGGAGCACCGGCGCCATCTTCTGCGTGACGCGGCCGGCGACGATCATCAGATCCGCCTGGCGCGGCGTCGCGCTGAAGCGCTCCATGCCGAAGCGGGCGATGTCGTAGCGGGAACCGCCGACGGTCATCATCTCGATCGCGCAGCAGGCGAGACCGAAGGTGGCGGGCCACATCGAGTTCTTGCGCGCCCAGTTGACCAGGCCTTCAAGGCTGGCGAGCAGGATGCCGTTGGGGAGTTTTTCTTCGAGGCCCATGCTTCTCTAGTTCCAATCCAGGCCGCCGCGCCGCCACACGTAGGCGTACGCGAAACCGACCGTCGCGATGAACAGCACGATCTCCACCAGGCCGAACATGCCCAGCGCGTCCGCGGAGACCGCGAACGGGTAGAGGAAGACCATCTCGATGTCGAACAGGATGAACAGCATCGCGGTGATGTAGTACGCGACCGGCATCCGGCCGCCGCCGACGACCGGCTGCGGCGACGGTTCGATACCGCATTCGTAGGCCGCGAGCTTCGCCTTGTTGGCCCGGCTCGGGCCGACGAGCGGGCCGAGCAGCACCGAAAGCACCGCGAACGCGAGAGCGAGGACGAACAAGAGGACCAGGGGGAGGTACATGTCCAGGTTCGGCACCGAGGGGGTGGTCGCCTGGGTCAGCACGGGCAACATCAGCACGGGGTTTTCGCCATCCTTTCCGCGCCGCTGCGGTTTTCGAGTCGGGGTTCACCGCTTCCCTCGGTCGGCACCCTAAGTCACCTGGGTCACACCGCCGAGGGTTAGGCAACCCTTACGGGCCGTGCATGACGGCCCCCTTGCTTGTGAAATAGTTCACAAGCCTCCCGTCGAGGATGTGAAGCGATTCACAAAGCATGAGGCGAGTGTAGGACGTGACTCACATTCTTGTCCCTAGGCCCCGCGCTATAAGGCTGCCCTAACTTGACCGCACGGCCAGTACGGTTACTTCCGGCGTGCGGTACCGATGACCTGCGACGTCGTTCCCAAGATCGGCTTCAGGGGTCCGTTTGACCACATTTGTCCTGTGACCGATACCACTGCCCGGAGTACCCGTGACTGGTCCAGACGTGTGGGACCAACGCAATTGGTCACCTACTTGCGGCCTCTCCCGAAGCGCATGGGTCCGGTTGGTCGTGAGTGGCGATTCGGGTTCTAACCCGAATCGCCACTCACGACCAACCCGACCCAGCACCCGCAGCAACCCAGCCGACGCCCGCCTTCAGGTACTCCGGATCCGTCAGCGCGGCGAGGGCGTCGCCCTCGCCAGAGCAGCGATGAGACGGTCGACGCCGTCCCCGCCCTTGGCGTCGTAGCAGCCCGAAAGTCCCTTGTACACCAACGGAAGGATCGAGTTGATCCGCAGCCCGTACTTCGTCGCGGCGTGCATGATCTTCGGCTTCCCGATCAGCTTCGCGAACACGTTGCCGAGCCGGTAGTAGCCGCCCATCAGCTCCGCGACGGCGCGCGGGTAGCCCTCCAGCGCCCGCTCGCGGGACGGACCCTCGCGGCGCGCCAGCGCCTGCACGACGAACTCCGACGCCAGCTGCGCGGACTCCATCGCGGCCGAGATGCCCTCGCCGTTGAACGGGCTGACCATGCCGCCGGCGTCGCCGAGCAGCAGCAGGCCGTCGCGGTAGTGCGGGGTGCGGTTGAAGCCCATCGGGAGACCGGCGCCGCCGACCTTGCCGATGGCGTTCTCCTCGCGGTAGCCCCATTCCTCGGGCGTCCCGTCGAGCCACTGGCGCAGCAGCGCGCGGTAGTCGGTACTGCGGAACGCGGCCGACGTCGACAGCATGCCGAGGCCGACGTTGACCGTGCCGTCGCCCAGCGGGAACGCCCAGCCGTAGCCGGGCAGCAGCTTGGGGTCGCGCGGGTCCGAGCGGTCCCACAGCTCCAGGTGGCCTTCGATGAACGGGTCGTCGTGGCGCGGGCTCTTGTAGTACTGCCGCACCGCCACGCCCATCGGGCGCTTCTCGTTCTTCTGGATGCCGGCGCTCAGCGCGAGCCGCGCCGAGACACCGTCGCAGGCCAGTACCAGCGGAGCGCGGTAGCTCACCGGTGTCTTCTCCGGGCCGACCTTCGCCTCGACGCCGATCACGCGGCCGGTCGGGCTGGTGATGGCACCGGTGACGGTGGTGCGCTCGTAGAGCCGCGCGCCCGCCTTGACCGCGGTCTTCGCGAGCAGGTCGTCGAAGTCCTGACGGGTCCGCGAAACGCCGTACGGCGGGTAGCTGGTCAGGTCCGGCCAGTCGAGCTCCAGCGTGAGCTCGCCGGTGAGGATCCGCAGGCCGCGGCTGTGCACCCAGCCGGCGTCCTCGCTCGTGTCGATCCCCAGGTCGATGAGCTGCTTGACGCCGCGCGGGGTCAGGCCGTCGCCGCACACCTTCTCGCGCGGGAACTCGGTCTTCTCCAGCAGCAGCACGTCGACGCCCGCGCGGGCGAGGTACGTGGCGGCGGTGGAGCCGGCCGGTCCGGCACCGACGACGATGACCTCGGCGTCGTGGTCAGGGTTGCGACGTGTCATGGCCGCGAGTTTACGGAGGGCTTTTTGGCGCGGTGGATGGCGACGACGCCGAACGTGAGGTTCAGCCACTCCACCTCGGTCCACCCGGCGCTCGCGATGATCTCCCCGAGCGTCCGCTGATCCGGCCACGCCAGCATGGATTCGGCCAGGTAGGAGTAGGCCTCGGGGTTCGACGAGGTCCTGGCGCCGACCCACGTCAGCAGCTTCGCGATGAACTTCCGGTGCAGGAACCGGATCGGCGGGAATGTGGGCGTCGACACCTCGCAGATCACCAGACGGCCGCCCGGTTTGACCACCCGCGCGATCTCGGTGAGCGCGGCCTTGGTGTCGACGAAGTTCCGCAGCGCGAGCGAGATGGTCACCGCGTCGAAGCTGTCGTCGGCGAACGGCAGCTTCATCGCGTCGGCGGCCACCATGGGGACGCCGCGGTGCTTGCCGGCCCTGAGCATGCCGACCGAGAAGTCCGCCGCGAGACACCAGGCGCCGTTGCGCGCGTACTCGACGGTGGACACGCCGGTGCCCGCCGCGAGGTCCAGCACCTTCTCGCCGCGTTTGGCGTCCAGCACCCGGCCGGTGATGGTGCGCCAGCGGCGGTCGAAGCCGAAGGTCATGAACGAATTCGCGCGGTCGTAGCCGTCCGCGACGTCGTCGAACATGGCGGCGACTTCGTGCGGATCCTTGTCAAGACTCGCTCGGGACATACCCGAACAGTAACCCCGAGCCCCTGAGACAGGTCACCCAAGCGGGAGCAAAGCGACAGCCCGTAGGTTCACCTGGCCCGGTGAAGCAACGCCGGGGCACGGTGCGCACCGGCCCCCGCGACCTCGCCGGCGAGGATCCTCCGCTCCAGCAACCGCAGTTCCGGCCCGGGTTCGAGGCCGAGCTGATCGACCGAGACCCGGCGCGCACGCCGATACGCCGCCAGCGCGTCGGACGTGCGCCCGGCTCGCCAAAGAGCGTCCATCAGGAGGTACTGGGCACGCTGCCGCAACGGGTTCCGCCGCACCAGATCCGCCAGCTCGACGGCCGCGCTCGCGTGCCGCCCGAGGTCCAGTTCGGCCTGGTAGAGCTCTTCGAGCAGGACCAAGCGGTGCTCCGAAAGCCGCATCGTCTCGTCCGAAAGCAGCGGGACGTCGAGGCCTTCGTAAGGCGCGCCATGCCAGTGCGTGAGGGCCTGCCGGATCAGCGAGGCGCGCTGCGCGGGGTCGGCGGACTTGAGCGCTTGACCCGCCAGCGTCTCGAAGGTCTCGACGTCGAGTTCGCCGGGGTGGACCTCCAGCCGGTAGCCGCCGTTGTCGAAGCCGAGCCGGTCGCCTTCGGGCAGGGCCTGCCGCAGCTTGTGGACGTGCCAGTGCAGCTTCGGCACCGCCCGCGGCTCCCACTTGCTCTCCCACAGGGCCTCGGTGAGCACGTTCACCGGCACGAAGGTGTTCGCGCGGACCAGCAGCACGCCGAGGAGCGTTCTCCTCATCCGGCCGTGCAGCGGGACCGACCGCGATCCGGAAGAGATGCTGAACGTGCCCAGTACTTCGAACCTCACGTGCCGTCCTCTCGCTCGATGGCGTGAGGGGACGATGAATGCCGGTTGTACAAAAGAGATACAAAGTGATCATGTGTGTGCGGAGAGCATTCCCCGCACCGACCGTGGCCAGGCGAATTCCTCCGCGCGAGCCCGCGCCGCCGAGCGCCGCACGTCCTCGGGACTCTCCAGCAGACCAGTGACGGCGCCCGCGAACGCCGGGGCGCGATCGTCGACGGCCTCGCCGCAGCCGGGCCGCACGATCTCCCGCAGCGCCGACGACGCCGAGACCACCACCGGCGTGCCCGAAGCGAGCGCCTCCAGCGCGGCCAGCCCGAACGTCTCGTGTGGACCGGGCGCGAGGGAGACGTCGGCGCTGGCCAGCAGCCGGGCGACGTCGCCGCGTCCGGAGAGGAAGCCGAGAAAGGTCACCGGAAGGCAGTGTGCCCGCCGTTCCAGCGCCCGCCGGCGTGGCCCGTCGCCCGCGATGACGAGCCGTACGCGGTGCCCCGTCTCGGTGAGCTCGGCGACGGTGTCCACACTGCGCTCGACGTGCTTCTCCGGCGACAAGCGTCCACAGTGGACGATCAACGCGTCGGCGTTCCCGGTCAGCGCGTGCCGCCAACCGTCGTCGCGCCGGGCCGGGGCGAAGGTCGTGAGGTCGACGCCGAGCGGGACGCGCCGCACGTTCGGCGCGGCGATCCGGTCGAACTCCGCGCGGGCGAAGGCCGTCGTGCAGACGACCGTGTCGTAACGCCGCGCCATCCGCCGGTTCGCGACGTCCGCGACGCGCCGCGCGACGGGTTCGGGCATCAGGAACTGCTCCAGCAGCCTGTCGAGACGCTCGTGCGAGATCACCATGCTGGGTACGCCGTTGCGCCGCGCCCAGACGCCCATGCCGCGCAGAGTGAGCCTGTCGGACACTTCGAGCCTGTCCGGCTCCAGGCGTTTCAGCACCGCGCGCACCCGATGCGGATCGACCGCGCGGTAGCCGCCGGCGCCGGGGATCTGCGGCGCGGGAAGGGAAAACCGGCGGACTCCCGACGGCAGCGTCTCGTCCGCGTAGCGCTGCCCGGGCACCACGAGGGTCACCTGATGGCCGCTGGCCACGTAACCGGCGCCGAGGTGATGCAGCGCCGTCCGCAGCCCGCCCGAGCGTGGTCCGTAGAAGTTGGCCAGCTGGACTATATGCATTCCAGTCCACCTCGTGCCCGGTCTCTTCCCGGCCGCTGCATCGGTCAGGCCGCGCGCGCGATCTTGCCCTGGACTGCCTCGTAATGGCCGACCAGTTCATGGCAGACGGCGGGCCAGGTCCGGCCCAGCACGACCTTGCGCGCCTTCTCCCCCAGCCTGGCTCGCAACGCTTCGTCGCGCAGGTCGTTCACCTTGTCCACCAGCGCCGTCGCGAACCCGGCCCGGTCGGCGGGCAGCAGGTACCCCGTGCGGCCGGGCAGGACCAGATCCTTCGGCCCGCCCGCGTTCGGCGCCAGCACCGGCAGCCCGGACGCCATCGCTTCCTGGATGGCCTGGCAGAACGTCTCGTGCGGTCCTGTGTGGACGAACACGTCGAGGCTCGCGTACGCGGCGGAAAGCTCTTCGCCGTACCGGGCGCCGAGGAACGCCGCACCCGGGATCCGCTCGCGCAGCATCGGCAACTCCGGCCCGTCACCGACGACGACCACGCGGATGCCGTCGACCCCGGCGAGCGCGGTCAGCCGCTCGACCTCCTTCTCCGGCGCGAGCCTGCCGACGAAACCGACCAGCAGTTCGCCGTTCGGCGCCAACTCGGCCCGCAACGCGGGGTCGGCGTGGACCGGCGAGAACCGCTCGATGTCGACGCCACGCGCCCAGCGGTGCACCCGCGGGATCCCGTGCAGTTTCAGCTGCTCCACCGAGTCCGTCGACGGCGCGAGCGTGCGGTCGGCCCGCGAGTGCAGGCGGCGCACCCAGCGCCAGGCCGCGCGGGCGGCGATGCCGAAGCCGTACGCGGCGGCGAACCCGGCGATGTCGGTCTGGTACACCGCGACACACGGCACCCGCAGCCGTCTGGCCGCAGCGAGCCCGCGGGCGCCGACCACGAACGGTGACGCCAGATGCACCACGTCCGGGCCGAAATCGGCCAGCGCGGTGAGCACCGTCCTGGTCGGCACGCCGACCGGGAGGGAGTTCACGCCGGGGAAGTCGAGGGCGGGGATGCGCACGACCGGGGCGCCGAGGTACTCCACGGGACCCGGCCCCGGAGCGATGATCAGCACGTCGTGCGCGCGGTCGCGGAGGTGTTCCACGACGCGGAGCACGGAGTTGGTCACGCCGTTCACCTGGGGCAGGAAACTTTCGGTGACTATCGCGACTCGCACGCGGATCACTGTCGCATCCGGTTGTGACGCCCACGCCAACAAAAACGGAACAGACGACATGTCATCTCAAGGTCGTGTTCCGTAAACCAGGCTCGGCCACACTAATCAGGCATGACCCTCCTGTCGTCAAGGCCGCCTCAGCCCGTCGAGCCAGGGCTGGTGTCGAGGGCCCTCGAAGTGGCCGGGCGGCTGGCCAACGACGCGACCGACGTGATCACCGCGACCGCAGGCCGGGGCGCCCAGCCCGATCCGAAGGACTCACCCTTCGACTGGGTGACCGACACGGACCGGATCTTGGAACGCCACACCCGCCGCGTGCTGACCGCGGAATTCCCCGGCATCCCCGTCGTCGGCGGTGAATTCGGTGCCGACCACGGGGCCGACGTCGCGGAGTACCGCTGGGTGGTCGACCCGGTCGACGGCACCGCGAACTACGTCGCCGGTGTCCCCTGGTGCGCGTACAGCCTCGCCCTGATCGACGCTTCGGGTCCGGTGGTCGGCGTGGTCGCGGACCCGTACCGCGCCCAGATCTACGCCGCCGCGCGCGGCCGCGGCGCCCGGGCGAACGGCAAGCCGATCACGCTCACCGACCGGTGCGGGACCGCGGGGGCGATCGTCTGCACGGAGCTCACGCGGAAGGGTGTCTGGCCGGGGATGGGCCAGTTCATCGAACGGGCCGCCGCCGCGCACGCCGGGGTCCGGGTGCTCGGCTCGGCGGCGCTGGCGATCGCGCAGGTCGCGCTGGGGCACGCGGCCGCGGCGGTGCTGCACAGCTACCGCGAATGGGACGTCGCCGGATCGGTCGCGCTGGCCATCGAGGCGGGTGCCGTGGTCCTGGACCGGCACGGGGAAGGCGCGGCCCTGCCCGTCGACGCGCTCCTGGTCGCGGCGCCGGGGGTGGCCGACGAGGTCTTGGGCTGGTGGCAGGAGTCGGTCGGCTGAGTTCGCCTTCCGATCACGCGAGTTCCGTCCCCCATCACGCGAGTTACGCCTCCAAGCACGCGAGTTCGCCTCCTGATCACGCGAGTTCGCCGATTCCGCACAGCAGGCTCGCGGGGCTGGGCACGGAACTCGCGTGCTTGGCGGCGGGACTCACGTGCTTGAAGGCGTAACTCGCGTGATCAGGCGGACGACTCGGCGAGCGAGTGCCGGTAAGCCAGCCGTTGCCGCCGGATCCACCACAGCAGCGGGCCGGCGATCAGCCAGGTGAAGAAGATCATGCTGCCCAGCGGCAGCAGCGTGTTCGACGCCGAGCGGCCCGCCACCCGCGCGAGTTCCGGGTCGCCGACGTCGTACTCGATGTTCACGAGCTGCCCGGCGGCGAGCCCGGCCGGGTAGAGCACACCGTTGGCCGGGCTGTGCATGATGCCGTCGGGGGTCGCGTAGTTGATGATCGTTCGGTCGAAGGCCACCGACTCGACCTGCGCCGTCGCCTGCCCGAGCTGCGCTTCGATCGCGCTGTCGTTGCGGATGGCGGCGAACAGCAGCGAGACGCCGAGCACGGTGACGAGTGAGGCGACAACGAGGGTGGCATACCACCCGATGCGCCTCACCCGCTCCGCTTTGGCCGTCACGCCGCGAGCGTAGCGCTACCCGTCAGTGGGCGTGTCGCTCGGCGAGGAATTCATGGGTCGCCTTGATCTGCGGGTAGGACTTCGGTGCGACAGGCGCCACAGCGGCCCGGAGAGCCTGCGTGCCGTTGGGGCTCGCCGCGGGCTTGCCCTTGGTGTACAGCCACGTCTGGAACAGGTCGTACAGCGGCTTGCCCGAGATCTTCTCCGCCAGCGCGATGAACTCTCCGATCACCGCCGACTTGGCCTTCTTCACCTGCTGCCAGGTCTGCAGGATCCGGAAGAACGTGTCGTCACCCACAGCCTTGCGCAACGCGTGCACGGCGAGCGCGCCGCGGTCGTAGACGGCCGCGTCGAACTGGTTGTCCGCGCCCGGGTCGGCGGGCAGGACCTGCCAGAACGGGTCCTCGGCTGGCACCGAGTCGTAGATGTACTGGGCGAGTTCGTCTGCCGTGCCCTCGCCGCTCTCCTCCGACCACAGGAACTCGCCGTAGGAGGCGAAGCCCTCGTTCAGCCAGATTTCGCTCCACTTGCCGAGCGTGACGCTGTCGCCGAACCACTGGTGCGCCTGCTCGTGGCCGACGATCGACGTGTTGGAGCCGGACCGGAAGGCCCTGGCGCCGTACACCGGCCGCGTCTGGTTCTCCAGCGCGAAGGTGATGCCGGTGGTGACGACGCCGCCCTGCGCCTCGAACGGGTAGGGCCCGAACTTCGAAGCGAGGAATTCGGTGATCTCCGGCGTCCGCTCGATGCTGGCCTTGGCCGCGCCGAGCGATTCGCCGAGGTCGGCGCCGTAGGCGGTGATGAACGGCTTGCCGTCCGGCGTGGTCTGCTCGTTCACCTCGAACTTGCCGACCTCCAGCGACGTGAGGTACGTCGCCTGCGGTTTGGTGCTGCGCCAGTTCCATCGCGTCCAGCCCGGCCGCTGCACCGTCTTGCGCACGAGCGTGCCGTTCGACAGCGCGGCGACGTCGTTCGGGACCTCGACCGAGACGTCGTAGGTGGCCAGGTCGGTCGGGTGGTCGTTGGACGGGAACCACCAGGCCGCGCTCTGCGGTTCGTCGACGGCCAGCGCGCCGTCCGGGGTCTTCTTCCAGGCGGTTAAGCCGTCGATCTTCACCTTCGACGGCGTGTCCGCGTAGGCGACGACGACCGTCGCCGTCTGGCCTTTCTTCAACGGCGAGGCCGGCGTGACGGTCAGCTCACCGGTGCCGTCGGTCGATGTCGCGAACTTCGCGGGCCGGTTGCCGACCCGGACGCTCGACACCTTCAGCCCGAAGTCGAGGTTGAACGCCGAGAGGTCCTGCGTCGCGGTGAGCAGGATCGTCGTGGCGCCGGACAGCAGGTCGGTGGACGGCTGGTAGGTCAGCCGGAGGTCGTAGTGAGCGACGTCGTAGCCGCCGTTCCCGGCGTGCGGGTAGTACGGGTCGCCGATGCCGATCGAGCCGGGCGCGGGTGCGGCGGCCGCGCTGCCGGCGAGTAGCACCGAGACGACGCCCGCGGTCAATCCGGCGAAGCCGGAGCGAGTCTTCAAGCGCATTGCGAATCCTCCCAGGATTTGTCAGCGCGCTCGAACGTAGCCAGACGATCAACGCGGAGACACGTCCGAAGGAGGGGTTCCTAGCCCCTGGACTGAGATCAAAAACGGCTAGACAGCGCGTACGGCCGACGAAACCGCCGTACGGAGGCGCGCGTGCAGGTCACGGTGTCGCGTTCGGTCCACGCGGACCTCCACCACCCGCAGCCCCGGCGCGGGCTTGAGCGCCGCACGGAACTCGGTGAGCGTCTCGGCGACGACGTGCGGCACGCGGTAACCGGCGCACAGGGCACCGAGGTCGGCGCCGTGCGGTGTGCCGAAGACCCGCTCGAAGCTGGCGTTGTGCTCGGGCGCGCCCTGCTCCAGCAGGGAGAAGATGCCGCCGCCGTCGTCGTTGAGCACCACGATCGTCAGGTCGGGGCGCTGTTCGGCGGGCCCGGTCAGCAGGCCGCTCGCGTCGTGCAGGAACGTCAGGTCGCCGAGCAGGGCGTACGAATGTCCCCTGTGGACGGTCGCGGCGCCGATAGCGGTCGACACCATGCCGTCGATCCCGGCGACGCCGCGGTTGCGGTGCACGAGGACGTCGGGCCGCAGCCGTCCGGCGAGGGCGACGTCACGGGTCGGGTTGGACGAGCCCACGACCAGCAGCGACCCCTCCGGGACCGCGTCGACCAGCTCGGTCGCCAGGCGCAGCCCGCTCGGCCACGGTTCGTCGGCCAGTGTTTCGGCCACCGCCGCCGACGCCGCCTTGTCCGCGCGCTGCCAGCCGGCGAGCCACTCCGGATCGGCCGGTTTGGTCGGCTCGTCGAACCACTGGCCGACCTGGCGGACGTTGTGCGCGGGCGCGGGCCAGTCCGAATCGGGCCGGACCAGCAGCACCTCGACGTCCGGATCGGACAGCACCCGCTGGACCTGCCGGAACACCGTCGGGCGCCCGATGCACAGGACCTGTTCGGGCTTGTGCCGCGAGATGAACTCCTCGACGCCGAGCAACCAAGCGCCCGACGAGATCGCCGTCGCGCCCGCCATCCCGATGCCGCCGGTCTCGGAGACGACCGGCCAGCCGTGCAGTTCGGCCCATTCGCTGGCCGCCTGCACGCCGGTGTCGCACGCGATGACCAGGCCGTGGCGGGCCGAGGGCACCACGAACGAGGGAAGCGCGCCGAAGTCGGGAAGCTCCGTCCAGCGAGCGCCGTCGGGACGCCCTTCGAGTGACTCGTACCACTCGCCGTCATCATCGATATCGGGCACGAGCGGCTCCCGGAACGGGATGTTCAGGTGCACCGGCCCGCAGCGCCATTCGCCGTAAGCGGCGTTCCAGGCGCGGCAGATCTGGCCGCGCCAGTACGAGTTCTGCCCGGCGCGGCGTTCGGCGACGGCGAGCTCGTCGAAGTAGCGGACGGCGTTGCCGTAGAGCTGGTGCTGGTCGATGACCTGGCTCGCGCCGGCGGCCCGCATCTCGGGCGGCCGGTCGGCGGTCAGCACGATCAGCGGGACACCGGCGCGGTCGGCCTCCAGCACGGCGGGGTGGAAGTTCGCGGCCGCGGTGCCCGACGTGCACAGCACGGCCACAGGGCGGCCGGTGCGCGCGGCGATGCCGAGGGCGAGGAAGGCGGCGCCGCGTTCGTCGATGCGGACGTGCAGCTGGAGCCGTCCGGCGGCCGCCGCGTCGTACAGCGCGATCGACAGCGGGGCGTTGCGTGAGCCCGGGCAGAGGACGACGTGCGAGACGGTGTTGCGGACGAGTTCGTCGACGATGACCCTGGCCTGCGCGGTGGATGGATTCACCGGCAGACCTCGGGTTTCACACTACGACTCACGGCCACACGTCCTATTCTCCCAAACGTGGATGACGCCCAGGTTTCCGAGCTGTTCGACCCCGCCTTGTGGACCGAGGTCGAAGGTTTCGACTTCACCGACATCACCTATCACCGCTCCTCTGAGAGCCGCTCAGGCAAACGTGTCGTACGTGTCGCGTTCGACCGTCCCGAGGTCCGCAACGCCTTCCGCCCGCACACCGTCGACGAGCTGTACCGCGCGCTCGACCACGCGCGGATGAGCTCGGACGTCGGCTGCGTCCTGCTCACCGGCAACGGCCCCTCGCCGAAGGACGGCGGCTGGGCGTTTTGTTCCGGTGGTGACCAGCGTATTCGCGGACGCTCCGGGTATCAGTACGCGGATGGGGAGACCTCCGACACGATCGATCCGGCCAGGGCCGGAAGGCTGCACATTCTCGAGGTCCAGCGGCTGATCAGGTTCATGCCGAAGGTGGTCATCGCGGTCGTCCCGGGCTGGGCCGCCGGCGGCGGGCACTCGCTGCACGTCGTGTGCGACCTCACGCTCGCCTCGGCCGAGCACGCGCGGTTCAAGCAGACCGACGCCGACGTCGGCTCCTTCGACGGCGGCTACGGCTCGGCGTACCTGGCCAAGCAGGTCGGGCAGAAGTTCGCGCGGGAGATCTTCTTCCTCGGCCGCGAGTACACCGCCGAGCAGATGCAGGCGATGGGCGCGGTCAACTCCGCCGTCCCGCACGCGGAGCTCGAGGCCGAGGCGCTGGACTGGGCGTGGGCGATCAACGGCAAGTCGCCGACGGCGCAGCGGATGCTGAAGTACGCGTTCAACCTCACCGACGACGGTCTGGTCGGCCAGCAGCTCTTCGCCGGCGAAACCACTCGACTGGCGTACATGCAGGACGAGGCCGTCGAAGGGCGCGACTCCTTCCTGGAGAAGCGTTCCCCCGACTGGTCGGCCTTCCCGTACTACTACTGACCCCTCGCATTTCGTCCTCTGAATGCGGTAGTTGCGTGCGCAACGATCGCATTCAGAGGACGAAATGCGGGACGTAGGGTGGTGGGATGCGTGCGGTGGAGGTGGACGGGAGTCCAGGGTCGGTCGACGAGCTGACCTCGGCACTGGCCGAGGCGCTCGACGGCGGCCAGGCCGTCCTCCCCTACACGTCCGAGGTCCTGCGGGACGCGATGGAGCCGACGCGCCCGGCCGAGCCCGGAACGGCGGTGATCATCGCCACCTCCGGCTCCACCGGCGAGCCGAAGGGTGTGCTGCTGTCGGCGTCGGCGCTCACCGCGTCGGCGCACGCCACCCATGCGCGGCTCGGCGGACCGGGCCACTGGTTGCTCGCGACCCCGGCGCACTACATCGGCGGGCTCCAGGTGCTGGTGCGCTCGCTGCTGGCCGGGACGACGCCGTCCGTGCTGCACGCGTCCGGTTTCCGGCCGGACGACTTCGCGGAAGCCGCCGCGCCGTTGCTGTCCCTGGACGGCCCGCGCTACACCGCACTCGTGCCGACCCAGCTCGGGCGGCTGCTCGACGCGGGCGGCCCCGGTCTGGCGGCGGCCCGCGCCTTCGACGCGATCATCGTCGGCGCCGCGGCGACGACAGCGGATCTGCGCGAGCGCGCCGCCGAAGCGGGCGTGAAGATCGTGCCCGCGTACGGCATGAGCGAGACCGCGAGCGGCTGCGTCTACGACGGCGTACCGCTGGACGGAGTACGCGTCGCACTCGAGGACGAGCGGGTCTGTATCACGGGTGACGTTCTCGCGCACGGCTACCGGCTGCGACCCGACCTGACCGCGGAGGCGTTCGAGGACGGCCGGTTCCGCACTTCCGACCGCGGTCGGTGGTCGGCCGACGGGCGGTTGGAGATCCTCGGCCGGATCGACGACATGATCAACACCGGCGGGGTGAAGGTGGCCGCCGCGACCGTCGAGCGGATCCTGACCGCGCAGCCCGGGATCCGGGACGCGTGCGTGGTCGGGGTACCTGACCCGGAGTGGGGCGAAGCCGTCGTCGCGCTCGTCGTCGGCGCTGGTCGCGACGTCGATTCGCTGCGTGCCGCGTGCCGTGAAGAGGCCGGCGCGGCCGCTGCTCCGAAGCGGGTCGAATTCGCCGAAGAGCTGCCGTTGCGAGGCCCCGGCAAGGTCGACAGGACGGCCGTCAGGAATCTCCTACGAAGGTCGTGAATTCCCCACCGATTACTGGGACGTTGTTGACACGATCATTACCCGCGGGTTTACGTCTACGTATGACGCGCTGGACACGCACAGTATTGGCCTGCACCGCCGTCACGATGGGACTGGTCGCTTTGGCCGGACCCGCGCTGGCGGACGAACCGGAGACCGCCGTTCCGAACAGCGGCACCCTCACCTGGACGCTGGAAGACGTGATCGACGACCTCAAGTAGCGCGACTCGTCACCTGCTCGCGATGCCTCGAGCAGGTGACGAGCCCCGCATACCGGCCGGTAGTGGCCAGGGCCAGAATGGCGGCATGGCGACTGCTGGTGAATGGATCGAAGGGGCACGCCCGCGGACGCTGCCCAACGCGGTGGCGCCGGTGGTCGCCGGAGTCGGCGCGGCGATCGCGCTCGACGGCTTCTCCTGGGTCCGTTCGATTCTCGCGCTGCTCGTCTCGCTGGCGCTGATCGTCGGCGTCAACTACGCCAACGACTACTCCGACGGCATCCGCGGCACTGACGAGAACCGCGTCGGCCCGCTGCGGCTGGTCGGCTCCGGAGTCGCGAAGCCGAAGGCCGTCCTGGCGGCCGCTCTCGTGGCCCTCGGGCTCGCCGGAGTCCTCGGGCTCGTGCTGGTCGCGATCAGCGGGCTGTGGTGGCTGCTGGCGATGGGCGCGGTCTGCATCCTCGGCGCCTGGTTCTACACCGGCGGTAAGAAGCCTTACGGCTACTACGGTTTCGGCGAGATCGCGGTCTTCGTCTTCTTCGGGCTGGCCGGGGTTCTGGGCACCGTGTACGTCCAAGCCGGACAGCTCAGCTGGACCGCCCTCGGCTGCGCGGTCGCCGTCGGCTCGTTCTCGACCGGCGTGCTGACCGCCAACAACCTCCGCGACATCCCGACCGACATCGAGTCCGGCAAGCGCACGCTCGCCACCCGGCTCGGCGACGACGGCACCCGGCGCCTTTACCTGACGCTGGTCGCCATCCCGTACGTAATGAGTGTGCTGCTCGCCTTCGTGACGCCGTGGGCGCTGCTGGGCCTGTTGACCGCGCCGCTGCTGCTGAAGTCGGTCAAGGCCGTCGGCGGCGGGGCGCGGGGACGGGCGCTGATCCCGGCGCTGCGGGACACCGGGTTCGCGATGCTGGGGTGGGCGGTGCTGACGGCCGTCGCTCTCGCCTTGTGAGTCCCCCTTGATGCGGGACTGTGTGGATTTCGGGGCGTTGGGTGACCCGGAATCCACACAGTGCGGCGCGAGAGGGCCGGTCACGACCAGTCGGGCTCACGTCGGCCCCTGCGGGATGAACGCACCGTTCATCCCTTGAGCTTTTGCCTTAGGGCCACTACCTGTAGTGCTCCGACGCCTGGGCGACCACTAAATGCGGCCCACGCGATAGCAAAGGTCCCTTGCTCTTTTGGTGATCCGGCGCCCCTGAGGTAGGCCGCCCAGCCGACGTTGCGAAAGACCCCAGTGCCTCAGTCCTCTGGGGCGAGCTTCCCGCTCCCCAGGAACTCCCGGTACTTCTCCAGGTAAGGCGCGATGTCGATGTTCTTCTGCGCTAGCCACGCGTCGTCGTAGTACGTGTTGGCGTACCGCTCCCCGCCGTCGCACAGCAGCGTGACGATACTGCCCGCCTGGCCTTCCGAGACCATCCGCGAGATCAGCGTGAAGGCGCCGAAGAGGTTCGTCCCGGTCGAGCCGCCCGCCCAGTGCCCGGTCCGCTCGCGCAGCACGCGGATGGCCGCCAGCGAAGCGGCGTCCGGCACCTGGAACATCTCGTCGATCACGCCGGGCACGAACGACGGCTCGACGCGCGGCCGCCCGATTCCCTCGATCCGCGAAGGCATGCCGGTGCTGTAGTCAAGCGCCCCGGTCTGCCAGGCGCCGAAGAACGACGAGTTCTCCGGGTCGACGACAGCGATCTTCGTGGTGTGCCGCTTATAGCGCACGTAGCGGCCGAAGGTCGCGCTCGTGCCACCGGTCCCGGCGCCGACGACGATCCACGTCGGCACAGGGTGCCGCTCGGACTGCATCTGCGCGTACACCGACTCGGCGATGTTGTTGTTCCCGCGCCAGTCCGTCGCGCGCTCCGCGTAGGTGAACTGGTCGAGGTAGTGGCCGTTGCACTCCGAAGCGAGCCGTTCGGCCTCCGGGTACATGTCCGGCGCGCGGTCGACGTAGTGGCATTCGCCGCCGTAGAACTCGATGAGCGCGATCTTCTCCGGCGAGGTGCTGCGCGGCACCACGGTGATGAACCGCAGCCCGAGCATCCGCGCGAAATACGCCTCCGAAACCGCCGTCGAGCCGCTGGACGCCTCGACGAGCACGGTGTCCGGCCCGATCTGACCGTTCACCAGGCCGTACAGGAACAGCGAACGCGCGAGCCGGTGTTTGAGCGAGCCGGTCGGGTGGACGGACTCGTCCTTCAGGTACAGGTCCACGCCCCACTCCGGGGGCAGCGGGAAGACGTGGAGGTGCGTGTCGGCACTGCGGTTCGCGTCGGCCTCGATGATGCGGACGGCTTCGCGGACCCAGCTGCGGCTGTGCAGGAGGCTCACGCTGCGCCGTCCACCCGGTCGCCGCGGAGCTGCGAGCGCAGTTCGGCACGGGCGCGAGCGCGCTTTTCGTTGCGGCGGGCGAGCCCGGCGGTCACGCGCGCGTTCAGCGGGCGGAACAGCAGCAGGCCCAGCGGCAGCCCCACGACCAGGCCGATCAGCAACGCGACGAGCAGCGGGACGTTGACCAGCAGCAAGCCGCCTGCGATGACCCCGACCAGGAGGAACCTGGCCAGCACGTACAGCGTCAGGTCACGGGGCAGGTGATTATCGCTCACACCATGGCAGGCTACGCGCTGCCGTTGCGGCCCTCATCCAGGCCCGCGTTGTTGGGCCGTCCTTCGAAGCGGGTGGAGAGCACGACGGTGGTGTTCGTGCGGCCGACACCGGGGATCCGCCGCAGCCTGCCGAGGGTCCGCTCCAGATCGTCGACGGTCGCCACCCGCACTTTGACGACGAAGGCTTCGTCGCCCGCGACGGCGTAGCAGCTTTCGACCTCGTCCAGTGCCCCGAGCGCCTCCGCGACGTCGTCCTCGGTCGCGGTGTCGGTGGGGTGGATGCCGACCAGCGCCGTCACCCCGAGTCCGACCGTGTTCGGGTCGACCATGGCGTGGTAGCCGGTGATCACGCCGGCGGCCTCGAGTTTGCCGACCCGTTCGTGCACTGATGAAGCCGAGAGCCCGACAGACCGGCCGAGGTCGGCGTAGGTAGCCCGCCCGTTCTCCCGTAATGCCGCGATGATCTTCCGATCCACCTGGTCCACCGCTACACCTTAGGTGCCACGGCCCGATTCGCGTGATCAGGGCGCGTTTTCGTACATCCGTGACAAGACCGCGGGGCCGGAAGGCGCATGTCGCGGTTGTCGGTTTTGACCTTTAAGGGCTCTTTACTGTTGGACAACCGTTCGAGTACCTGACGGGTGAGATGCAACGATTGCCGTGTTGGCTACCCGGCACGACGGGCACAGGGCCCGCCTCCGGTTTAGCACTGGAACCGTGAAGGAGGCGGAAAATGACCGCGACCATGGGCGGCAGGTTGCTCACCCCCGGCGAAGTGGCGGCTCTGTTCCGGGTCGACCCCAAGACCGTGACCCGCTGGGCGACCGCGGGCCGCATCGGCTCGATCCGCACCCCCGGCGGGCACCGCCGGTTCCGCGAGGCCGAGGTGAACGAACTCCTCGCCGAGCTCACCACCGACGCCAGCGAGCCCGCTCGCAAGGTCTGAGCAGGCATTTCCCGCAAAAAGGACTCCAGTGACGAAGGGCTCGTAACCGCCCTTCGTCACATTGGGGTATCCATGAGTCCCCCCGCGCGCGGCAAAGGGGCTAGCCTCGTGGGATTGAGCAACGTCCTCCACGCGGAAAGGGACCGAGCATGATCTATCTGCTCGCGGCCATCGGAGCGCTCACCGTCGCCGTGGTGTTGTGGCGGGCGTTCGGGATCGAGCGTGTCGGGGTGCCCTCGTCGCGACCGACGCTGGCCCCGGACGACGACCCCGACTTCCTGCGCAAGCTAGGTGAGCAGCAGCGCAAAGGTAAAGACGAGGACAAAGACTAGGCCTGGGAGCCCCGCTCCTCCGTTGAGGGTGGCGGCGGGGGCATGGATGGACTAAGGCTGGATCGGCTGGTACTGCTGGCCGCCGAAACCGTCGGCGACGGTGGCGGCCAGTTCCAGCAACGCCAGCCGGGTGTCCGCGTCGAGCCGGTCCAGCTCGATCTCGGCGCCCTCTTCCAGATGCGGGTCGAACGGGATCCGGCACACCGAACGGACGCGCGCGCCGAAGTGCGCGGAGAGCTTGTCGAGATCGACGGAGCCACCCTTCGGCCGCACCGAGTTGATCACCGCGACAGAGCGTTTGACCAGGTCACCGTAGCCGTGCGCTTCCAGCCAGTCGAGCGTGGCCGACGCACTGCGCGCCCCGTCGACGGAGCCTGAAGAGACCACCACCAGCGCGTCCGCGACGTCCAGAACGCCCTTCATCGCCGAGTGCATCAAACCGGTCCCGCAGTCGGTGAGCACGATGTTGTAGAAGTGCTCCAGCAGGTTGACCGTGCGCCGGTAGTCGTCCTCGGAGAAAGCCTCCGAAACCGCCGGGTCCTGCTCGCTGGCGAGGATCTCCAGCCTGCTCCCACCCTGCGAGGTGTACGAACGGACGTCGCTGTACCTGGTGATCTTGTCCGCGTCCCGCAGCAGGTGCCGCACGGTCGCGGTGGTCTCGATCGGGATCTTCTGCGACAGCGTCCCGCGGTCCGGGTTCGCGTCGACGGCGACGACCCGGTCACCGCGCAGCGAAGCGAACGTCGAGCCCAGCGTGGTCGTCGTGGTGGTCTTGCCGACGCCGCCCTTGAGGCTCAGCATCGCGATCTTGTAACACCCGCGCAGCGGCTGGTTGATCTGCGCGATCAGCTCGCGCTTGCGCGTGTCCTTGGGGCTCTCGCCCGGGTTGACGAGCTTGCCGGTGCCCACGTAGAGGGCCTTGCGCCAGCCCGACTGCGGCTTGCGCTTCTGCGGCTTCACCAGGCTCGCGGTGGCGAGCTCGTCCGGGAGCGCGTGCCTGCCCTGCGGCTGCGGAAGCCCCGGCACCGCCTGTTGCTGCGGCGGCTGCGCGTACTGCTGCTGCGGCGGGTACTGGGCGGCAGGCTGCGGCGGGGACTGCTGGGGCTGCTGAGGGTGCAGCGGGGGCAGGTTCTGGTCGTAGGGCTGCTGATACTGCCCTTGCGACGGCTGCGGCAGCGGCGGCTGCTGCTGCGGGTACTGGGCCTGCTGCGGCGGGTACTGCGGCTGGACGACCTGGGTCGGCTCGGCCTCGAAGCCGCTCGCCGTCGGGTGCGGCGCCGAATCCGTCCGGTCCTCGGAGAACAACTCCGAGGGCTGGACGCTCTCGGTGGGTTCGGGGTGGCCAGGAGCCGATTCTTCGCTGGGTCCGGTCACCGCTGAATTCCTCCTCCGCGCACGTCTTCCCCGATTACCTCAGTATTGACGGTAGTCGGCACGCGCGCAGGGGCGGCGGTCAGCCCCCGGCGTAGGAGTGCAGGCCCGACGTCACCAGGTTCACGAAGAACATGTTGAAGATCGTCGCGGAGAACCCGACGATGTTGATGATCGCGGCCCTCTTCCCGCGCCAGCCCGCGGTGGCACGGGAGTGGAGGTACGCCGCGTAGACGACCCACGCCACGAAGGCGACGGTCTCCTTGGGGTCCCAGCCCCAGAACCGGCCCCACGCCGCCTCGGCCCACACCGCGCCGCAGAGCACGCCGAAGGTGAAGATCGGGAAGGCGAAGATGGTGGTGCGGTAGGCGATGCGGTCGAGCACGTCCGCGGCGGGCAGCTTCGGGCCGAACTTGGCGAACTTCGCCGGGTTGTCGTCGTGTGCGGCGCGGAAAAGGTAAAGGACGCTCGCGACACCCGGCACCAGGAAGACACCCGAGCCGATGATCGCCGCGGAAACGTGGATGATCAGCCAGTACGACTGGAGCGCGGGCTGCACCGGCGCGGCCGTCGTGTACAGCATGGTGCCGTTGACGAACATCAGGATCACGACCGGCAGCAGCAGGAAGCCGGTGAGGTGGCGGACCGGGAACTTCCGCATGATGACGAGCCAGGTCACGACGGCGATGAAGGTCGTGGCCATGCCGTATTCGTAGAGGTTGCCCCACGGCGCGCGGTGCACGGCGAACCCGCGCAGCACGATCGCGGCCAGGTGCAGCACCGCGGCCAGCACCAGCAGCGCGGCGCCCATGCGGCCGATGCGCTCGGGGCGGCCGATCTCGCGCGGGGGCTCGACGGGCGTCCCGTAAGCCGGCGGCGGGCCGCCCGCGCCGACCAGTTCGCGGGAGCGCTGCATGCTGCGCTGCGCCGCCAGACGGCCCTTCGCGCCGAAGCCCTGCTCGATGAGGGCGAACATCAGCGCGAGGACGTAGATCGCCGCCGCGGTGGTGTAGGAGTAGTCGCTGTACTGGGACAGCGTCTCGTTGATCGGCATGACCTCTAGTTGCCTCTCTGCCCCTGGACCAGCTTGTCGCTGATCCGCTGGAACTCTTCGCCGTAGCCCGCCTGATCGGTGCGCGCCAGCCCGGCGACCTCGATCACGGTACCCGTCTCACCTTCGCGCGCCGGGGTCACCCGCACCCACACCCGGCGCCGTTTGACCAGCAACGATCCCGCCAGCCCGATCAGCATCGCGACCGCGCAGACCAGCACCCAGCCCTGCACCGGATCGTGCGAGACCTGGATGGCGACCCATTCCTGGACGCCGTCGAAGCGGACTTTCGTGCCGTCGTCCAGCACGGTCTCCTGGCCCTGGTCCAGGTTCTGCCGCGTGAGCTTCTTGAGCCTGCCGTCCTCGACGAGCGACTGGTCGATCTGGAAGATCGACTGCCCGCGGCCGGCGTCGAGACCGAGGTCGCCACGGTAGATGTCGACGGCCACGGCCGGCTTGTTCGCCTCGGGCCGCGAAGACGTGAGCACGTTGCCGTGCATGAACGCGGTCGGCGCGAGCAGGCCGGTGATCGCGAGCTGGCGGGTGCGGCGTTCGATCGGGTCGGTGATCCCCGGCTGGTCGATCTTCGTCGCGCCTTCGGAGAGCTTCGTCGGCTCGTCGGCGGGACGCCACGGAGTGATGTTGGTACGCACGGTGCCGTCGGGGAAGGTCACGGTGAACTTCGGGGAGTAGCCGAAGTTCAGCAGGTAGACGCGGTCTCCCGCGGTGCGCAGCGGCGAGTTGACCTCGAGCCCGTACGGCTTCCAAGCACCGGTCTTCAGGTCTTCGCCGGACTGGTACTCCATGTTGGAGTGGTAGTAGTTCGCCTGCCCGCTCTCGGTGTAGCGCGCCTCGAAGTCCTTGAGGCGGATGCAGAACGCGTTGAGGTCGGTGCCGTCGACGCGCAGCCCGGCGTTGAAGGTGTCGTAGCCGAGGATCCCGGAGTTGCACCACGGGCTGCCGTCGGCCTGGACGATGACCTGGCCTTCGTAGCCGAACATCTTCCCCAGCGCGAAGAAGATGATCAGGCCGAGCATGCCGAAGTGGAAGACGAGGTTGCCGGTCTCGCGGAGGTACCCGCGTTCGGCGGAGATGCTCCGGCTTCCGTCTGCCTCTTCGCGCTCGACACGGCGCCAGCCCTTGAGCAGCGTGTGCGTGTCCTTCATGACCGTCTCGGGGGTCCGGTCGGTCGTGGTGGACACGTGATGCGGCATCCGCGAGAGCTTGCGCGGCGTGAGCACCGGCTTCGCGCGCATCGCCTTCGCGTACTCGAAGCTGCGCGGCGCGAGACAGCCGATGAGCGAGACCATCAGCAGGATGTAGATCGCCGAGAACCAGACGCTGCCGTAGACCTCGAAGAACTGCAAGCGGTCGAGCAGTTCGCCCCACCAGCCGTGCGCGGCGATGTACTCGTCGGTCTTGGCGACGTTGAGGTTCCGCTGCGGCAGCAGCGCGCCGGGCATCGCGGCGAGCGCGAGCAGGAACAGCAGCACCAGCGCGGTGCGCATCGACGTCAGTCCGCGCCAGGTGTTGCGCAGGAAGGCGATGGCGCGCTTGAGCGGCGTCGGGCGGTATCGGGTGGTCACAAGGGCAGCCTGAGGTCGTTCACGAGGGTGTTCCGGATCCAGCCGATCATGTCGCCCCACAGCCCGGTCACCAGCAGGATGCCGACGATCATCAGCAGGACACCGCCGAAGACCTGCACCTGACGGCCGTGGCGGCGCAGCCAGTCGGTGGCGCGGACGGCCCAGCGGGCGCCGACCGCGATGAGGAGGAACGGGACGCCGAGGCCGAGGCAGTACACCAGGATCAGCGCGTAGCCGCGGACGGCGGCGCCACCGGTGGCGCTGGCCAGGGTGGTGACCGCGGACAGCGTCGGCCCGATGCACGGCGTCCAGCCGAGCCCGAACACCGCGCCGAGCACCGGCGCGCCCCACAGTCCGCCGCGCGGCACATGGTGCGACCGGAACTCGCGCTGCAGGCCAGGGATCCAGCCGAGGAAGACCAGCGCCATCGCGATGGTCAGCACGCCGCCGAGGCGCTGGAGGAGATCCATGTTGAGCTGGACGACGTCGGCGATCCACACCAGCGTCCCCAGCGTCACCACGAAGACGACGGTGAACCCGAGCACGAACAGCGCCGCCGCGCCGACGACGGCGTAGCGGCCCTTCTTGCGCCCCTCGTCGGGGCTGACCGCGGGGGCGTCCGCGCCGACCAGCGCCGCCAGGTACGCGAGATACCCGGGCACCAGCGGCACGACGCACGGCGACGCGAAGGAGATCGTCCCGGCCAGCAGCGCCACACCCGCCGCGAGCAGCAGCGGCCCTGAGAGCGCCAGCTCGGTAACACCGTTCACGCAAAGGAGCGTAGGGAGTGTGGTTCAAGTGAAAACGCCGGGGCTGGCCCAACGGGACCTACGTCGCACCCGGTCAGGACCTTGGTCCCGTCCCCTTTACCGCGTTTCGTCCTCTGAACGCGGTAGTTGCACACGCAAGGACCGCATTCAGAGGACGAAACGCGTGAAGTGGTCAGGCGGGTTCGGCGGCCAGGCGCTGGACGACGGGCAGCAGGTCCGACGCCAGCAGGTCCCGCAGGAACACCGCGGCGACGCGGTGCTGTTTGTCCAGCACGATCGTCGACGGGATGATGTTGCGCGGATAACCCGAAAGCTGCAGCAGCGTCCGCCCCGACGGGTCGTAGATCGACGGGTACGTCAGTTTCCGGTCCCGCATGAAGTCCTGCGGCGGCTTCCGGTCGTTGTCGCGCAGATCGATGCCGATCACCTCGACGCCGGACGCCTTGGTCTGGTCGTAGACCTTCTGCATCTCCGGCGCCTCGACGCGGCACGGCCCGCACCACTGGCCCCACAGGTTCAGCACGATGACCTTGCCGGGGAAGTCCGCGATCGAGAGCTGCTTGCCCTCGTTCATCAGGTCGTCGCCGGACAGCGTCGGCGACGGTTGGCGGTCCGCGACGTCGTAGGTGATGTCGACCTTCCCGCCCGGCGACACGAAGTTGAACGAGCCGCCGGTGACGACGGCGTCCTTGCCGGTGGTGCAGCCGGTGACGACGAGCGCCAGCCCGACGACGGCCGCCACGAGTCGCTTCATGCGCCGGTCACCTTCGGGTCGGTCGTGCCGGCGGGCTCGCTGTAGACGATCCGCACGAGTTCCTCGCCCTCGAAGACCAGGCTGGTCAGCGACGCGAGCGAGCACTGCCGGTTGCGCGGGTCGTGCCAGAGCCGCTTCGCCTCCAGGAACCGCCGCACGGTCCAGATCGGGAGCTGGTGCGAGACGCACAGCGCCTCGTGGCCCTCGGCCGCCCGCCGCGCGCGGTGGATGGCGCCGAGCATGCGGTGCGCGATCTCGACATACGGCTCGCCCCAGGACGGCCGGAACGGGTTGACCAGCTTCGGCCAGTGCTTCGGCTGGCGAAGGGCGCCATCGCCGACGGCGACGCGCTCGCCCTCGAACTGGTTGTCCGCCTCGATGAGCCGATCGTCGGTGTCGACGTCGAGGCGGTGCGCGGCGGCGATCGGCGCCGCGGTCTCCTGCGCGCGCTGAAGCGGCGAAGCGACGACGTAGGTGATGTCGTGCTTCGCGACGGCTTCGGCGACCGTCAGCGCCTGACGTTGTCCGCGGTCGGAGAGCTTGAAGCCGGGCAGGCGGCCGTACAGGATCTTGTCCGGGTTGTGCACCTCACCGTGGCGGAGCAGGTGCACGATCGTCGTCTCGCTCACGCCTGGACCGCCTCGGCGGCGGCGCGTGCGGCGACGCGCAACGCGGAGGAGATGATCTCGAACTCGGCGTCGCCCATGGCCGCGTTGACGAACCACGCCTCGTACGCGCTCGGCGGCGCGTACACGCCGTTGTCCAGCAGCGCGTGGAAGAACGCCGGGAACCGCCAGGTCTCCGAGGCCTGCGCGCCCGGGTAGTTCGTCACCGGGTTCTCGCTGAAGAACACGCTGACCAGGTTGCCCGCGTACTGCACGGTGTGCGTGACACCCGCCTCGGTCAGCGACCGGTCGAACAGGTCGCCGAGCCGCTTCGCGTTCGCGTCGAGGGCCGCATACACGGCGTCGTCGGCCGCGCGCAGCGTCGCGAGCCCGGCGGCGACGGCGACGGGGTTCCCCGACAGCGTCCCCGCCTGGTACACCGGCCCGCCCGGGGCCAGCTTCGCCATCACGTCGGCGCGGCCGCCGAAGGCCGCGGCGGGCAGCCCACCCGACATCACCTTGCCGAAGGTGTACAGGTCACCGGCGACGCCTTCGAGGCCGAACCAGCCCGCCTTCGAGACGCGGAACCCGGTCATCACCTCGTCCATGATCAGCAGCGCGCCGTGCTCGTGCGCGATCTCCTTGAGGCCGGCGTTGAAACCGTCGGCCGGGGCGACGGCGCCCATGTTGCCCGCGGCGGCTTCGGTGATGATCGCGGCGATCGAGTCCGGGTTGTCCACAAAGGACTTCCGGACCGCGTCGAGGTCGTTGTAGGGCAAGACGATCGTGTCGGCCGCCTGCGCGCCGGTGACACCGGGCGAGGTCGGGAGGCCGAGGGTCGCGACGCCGGAGCCCGCTTCGGCGAGCAACGCGTCGACGTGACCGTGGTAGCAGCCCGCGAACTTGATGATCTTCGCCCGGCCGGTGAACCCCCTGGCCAGCCGGATCGCGCTCATCGTCGCCTCGGTGCCGGAGTTGACCAGGCGCACCTGCTCCACCGGCTCGACACGGCCGATGATCTCTTCGGCCAGTTCGACCTCGCCACGCGTCGGGGTGCCGAAAGACAGCCCGTCGACAGCGGCTTCACGCGCGGCGGAGACGACGTCCGGATGCGCGTGCCCGAGGATCATCGGGCCCCACGAGGAGACCAGATCGACGTAGCGGTTGCCGTCGGCGTCCCAGAGGTACGGGCCCTCGCCGCGCACCATGAACCGCGGGGTGCCGCCGACGGAGTTGAAGGCCCGCACCGGGGAGTTCACCCCGCCCGGGACCACGGCCTTCGCTCGTTCGAACCATGCCTTGGACTGATCGACTCCGGTAGTCACGTCCCCAGTCTCGCAAATCACGGATGACACCCGCCGTTAGGTCGTGTCCTGGTCCTCGCGGTTCCGGGCACGGCGTGACCAGGCCCACTAGGGTGGGAGCACTCCCGTCGAAACCCTCGCGGAGGAATCCACGTGTCCACGGTGCCGTCACCACCGACCCACCACCGTCGCCTGCGCTGGCAGGCCTTGGCCGGATTCATCGCCATGGCGGGAATCGTGGGCATCGTGGCCGGGCTGGCGGTCGCCACCCGCTCCGAAACGCACAACGCGCTGGCTCGCCCGTCGTGGGCGCCGCCGGGCTGGCTCTACGGGCCGATGTGGTCGGTCCTGCTGCTCCTGGTCGCCTTCGCGGGCTGGTGCTACTGGCGCACCGACGGCGAAACGCGCGGCTTCGCCTTCTACGGCGTCTGCCTGCTGCTGACCCTGCTGTGGACGCCGCTGTTCTTCGCCGGCGGCGCACACGCCCTCGCCCTGGCCGACGTCGTCGTGCTGGACTTCGTCGTGCCCATCACGATGGCGGAGTTCGGCCGCCGGTCGAAACTCGCGGCCTGGCTGCTCGTGCCGTATCTGCTGTGGCTGCTGTTCTCGACCGCGGTCAACGCCGCGGTCGTGTGGCTCAACTGAGCTTCGGTTCCTTGGGCTTGCGGCCCTTGGCCCGGATGGCGAGCAGGAACTGGCGGATCGCGTCCACCACCAGGATCGCGGCCAGCACGCCCAGCCCGATGGCGCCGGCGAGCGGGCCACCGAAGTAGCGCTGCGATTCAAGCGTCGTCGTCTCGCCGTAGGTGATCACGACCGGGACGACACCGGCCTTCCAGCACGCGAAGGAACCCCACACCGCGAGCGCGGCGAGGATCAGTTCGACCGCCCCCACGACGGCGCGCAGGGGTTTGTGCAGCCGGGCGTCTCGCCGGGAGTCCTCCGGTGGCCACAGATCGGCACCGGTCGGCTGGGGAAGGTCGATCACGGTGGGCAGTTTCTCATGACTCTGTGGTGCGGGCACGCACCAAATCCCCGAGTGCCTCGCGGAGGGCGTCCGGATCCTTGGCCCAGGCGCGCACGAAAACGCCGTCTTCGAGTTTCAACCCGACTTCGCCGTGCTTCTTGGGGATCGTCCAACCTCCGCCGAGGACCCGCGAGCCGACCGGGGCCTCGTCTTCGAGTACCTCGGCGATCCGGGCCGCCTCCAGCGTTTCCCTGCCCTGCCGGTAGCCGTCCGCGGTGACCTCGAGCGAGAGGTACCGGCGACGCGCGTACACCCAGGGCACGGTGATCGCCACCAGCCCCACCGCGACCAGGATCCAGGCGAGCCAGTGGACCGGGCCACCCGTCGCCAGCTCCGCGAGCAGCCCGGCGAGGGCGAACAGCGGCGCCCACAGCAAAGCCGTCCAGCCGACGCCGGGTTCGTCGTAGAGGGACGGCTCGGAGGTCATGGCAGCGTGCGCCCGACCTTCGGGAAATGGTCGGCGACGCTGGGCAGGTACATGAGCACCAGCGCGATCGCCACCAGCAGGGTGGACACCAGCAGGAACACGTTGAGCGAACCGCGCAGGATCAGCAGTTCCACCAGGACCAGGAAGACCGCGCCCACGGTGAGGACCGTCCTGGCCGACCGCGTTCCCTCACGGGCCTTGTACGCGAACAGCGCGAACAGGACCGCGAAGGTGAGCGCGCCGCCGAACAGCATCCACAGCAGGGTGTTCACGCCGGAAGCGACCTGCACCGGATCGGCGGGCTGACCGGGAACCGGGTTCTCCCTGATCTGCTTGAGGATGCCCTCGGTCAGTTCGTCCTTCAGCACCAGCAGGGCGATCTGCCCGGCCACCAGGACGACACCGGCGAGGATCCACAGCCAGAACGAGATGGCCACCGGCTTCGGCACCGTGATCTTCGGCGGCTTCTGGCCGGGGAGGATCGGATCCGGTGACATTCCCCGCTTGCGGCGCTCGTCGTCCGTTTCGTCGGCTCTGCTGTCGCTCACGCGAGGCAGCTTAGTCCAGCCAAGCAGCGGCTTCGGCGGCCCAGTAGGTGAGGATCATGTCCGCCCCCGCGCGGCGGATCGACGTCAGTACCTCGAGGATCGTGCGTTCGCGATCGAGCCAGCCGTTCGCCGCGGCGGCCTCGACCATCGCGTACTCCCCCGAGATGTTGTACGCCGCCACGGGAACCGTCGACGTCTCGGCGGCGGCCCTGATGACGTCCAGATAGGTCAGCGCGGGCTTGACCATGATCATGTCGGCGCCCTCGGCGATGTCCAGCTCGATCTCGCGCAACGCCTCGCGCACGTTGCCCGGATCCTGCTGGTACGTCTTCCGGTCGCCCTTCAGCTGCGAATCGACGGCCTCACGGAAGGGGCCGTAGAACGCGCTGGCGAACTTCGCCGAGTACGCGAGGATGCCGGTGTCCGTGCGCCCGGCGCGGTCGAGCGCGGCGCGGATGACGCCGACCTGGCCGTCCATCATGCCACTGGGACCGAGCAGATGGGCCCCCGCCTCCGCCTGCGCCAGCCCCATTTCCGCGTACACGCGCAGGGTCGCGTCGTTGTCGACACCGCCTTCGGCGTCGAGGACGCCGCAGTGGCCGTGGTCGGTGAACTCGTCGAGGCACGTGTCCGCCATCAGGACCGTCGCGTCGCCGAGATCGGACCTCAGGTCGCGCAGGGCGACGTTGAGGATGCCGTCCGGGTCGATCGCGCCGGAGCCCTCGGCGTCCCGCGCCTTCGGGATACCGAACAGCATCAGGCCGCCGACCCCGGCGTTGACCGCGTCGACGGCGGCTTTGCGCAGCGTGTCGCGGGTGTGCTGGACGACGCCGGGCATGCTGGAGATCGGGCGGGGCGCGTCGGCGCCCTCGGCCACGAACATCGGGAGGATCAGCTGGCGGGGGCGCAGCGTCGTCTCACCGACCAGCCTGCGCATCGCCGGAGTGGTACGGAGCCTGCGGGGACGATGTTCGGGGAACACCCCTACGACGGTACTCCCGCTCGCTAGAGGGGCGGTGAACGGCTCAGGGGCCAGGCGGCCGAACCTTTCCTAAGGAACGGTAAAGAGTCGCCTTTGTCCGATTCATACGCGGTGTGACGTGGGTTACCTTTCCCTCCATGTCGAGCTCAACGGTGACCGACCAACTGGAAGAACCGCCCGTCGGCTGGCGCGCACGGCTGCGCCAGGTCGGGCCAGGGATCATGGCCGCGGCGACCGGGGTCGGCGCGGGTGACCTCGTCGCGACGATGGTGGCCGGATCGCGCTTCGGGTACACGCTGCTGTGGGCGGTACTCGTCGGCACGATCTTCAAACTCGCACTGGCCGAAGCCGTCGGCCGCTGGCATCTGACCTCGGGCCGGACGATCCTGTCCGGCTGGCGAACACTGGGGATCTGGGCGCTGATCTACTTCGGGATCTACGCGGTGATCTGGGGCTTCGTCTACGGCGCGACCGCGATGTCCGCGTCGGGCCTGCCACTGAACGCGCTCTTCCCCGCGCTTTCGGTGCGGTACTGGGCGATGATCTGCGGCCTGCTCGGCTTCGCGCTGGTGTGGTTCGGGCGCTACGCGATCATCGAGAAACTGATGACCGTCCTGGTCGGCATCATGTTCGTGACCGTGGTCGGGACCGCGATCCTCGTCGTGCCGAATTTCGCGGAACTGTTCAAGGGCGCTGTCCCGACCCTGCCCGACGGCTCGCTCGTCTACGTCCTCGGCCTGGTCGGCGGCGTCGGCGGCACGATCACCATGGCGGCGTACGGCTACTGGACGCTCGCGAAGGGCTGGCGTTCGTCGAAGTGGCTCCCGATGATGCGCACCGACAACGCCGTCGGGTACGTCATGACCGGGATCTTCGTGATCGCCATGCTGATCGTCGGCGCGGAACTGCTGATGGGCCAGAAGATCATCTCGGGCGACAAGGGCCTGCTGTTCCTCGGCGACACCCTCGCCGCGGACTACGGGCAATGGGCGCGGATCCCGTTCCTCATCGGCTTCTTCGCCGTTTCGTTCACGTCGGTGATCGGTGTCTGGCACGGCGTGAGCCTGCTCTTCGCGGACTGGTGGCGCATTCTGCGGCTGCCCAGGAACGCGACGGAAAGCGTTGAGGCGTATGAGAAAAAGGCCGGTGAGCGCAGTGTCGCGTACCGAGGATACGTGCTGTGGCTGACCTTCCCGCCGATGGCGTTGCTGTTCCTGGACCAGCCCTTCCAGCTCACCGTGATCTACGGCGTGCTGGGCGCGTTGTTCATGCCGTTCCTGGCGGCGACCTTGCTGGTGCTGCTGAACACTTCGCGGGTGCCTCGGGAAGGGCGTTCGCGGTGGCTGTCGAACGGGCTGCTGGGCGTGTGCCTGGCGATGTTCGCGTACCTGGCGTACACGGAGGTCGTGAAGTTCTTCTCGTGAGTGGTAAGGACGGTTCTAACCGTCCTTACCACTCACGAGACATGCCCCACCACGCCACCGCCACCCTTGCTCGCCCCTGCACCCGCCTGCATGTACTCGGGAAGGTGTGAAGGTCGAGTTTCCTCGGCTGAGCCGAGGAAGGGGGGCCTTCACGCGGCGCCGCTGTGACTGCTGAGGCTGCTGGTGTTGCTGGGGCTGCGGGTGGGCGATCGCGTAGTCCGTGAAGGCCTCCTTCCCTACCTTCAGGGTAGGGAAGGAGGCCTTCACGGACTCACGACCAATGCCGCCACACGAGGCCCGTATCCGCACGCCCGCCGGGGACACGCTGAACTCGGCGGGCGTGCGCCGAGACGGGAGAACGGTCGGTCACCGTGACCACTTGGACCGCGCACCCGGCCGGGGTGCAGACCTCGAAGGGCGTGGCGGCGGCCGCGGTGCCCGGGAAACCGAGGGCCAGCACACCCAGGGCGGCGACGGTGAAGGCCAGAGACTTCATGATCGCTCCCCCGTGCTTGTCGGAATCACCGAGGCTATGACCGGCCGCTACGCACACGGCGAAGTTTCACTGAGGAACGAAAAAGCCCCTCCTCACGCGAACGTGAGAAGGGGGCTTTTCGTGAATCAGGAGCGGCGGGCTCGCTTCGCCTTGCGAGGCGGCGGGAGCGCACCTTCGGCACGGAGCCGCGCGGCGTGCTCGGCGAGCGCGTCGACCAGGTGCGGGACGTCGGCCTTCTCGGGCTGGACGTCGACCCGCAGCCCGAACTCCACGGCGGTCTCCGCGGTCTTCGGGCCGATGCACGCGACCAGCGTGCGGGTGTGCGGCTTGCCGGCGATGCCGACGAGGTTCCGCACGGTCGAGGACGAGGTGAAGCAGACCGCGTCGAAACCGCCGGTCTTGATCATCTCGCGGGTCTCGGCGGGCGGCGGCGCGGCGCGCACCGTGCGGTACGCGGTCACGTCGTCGATCTCCCAGCCGCGTTCGCGCAGACCGGCCGAAAGGGTCTCGGTGGCGATGTCCGCCCGCGGCAGCAGCACGCGGTCGACCGGGTCGAGGACGTCGTCGTACGGCGGGAACTCGGCGAGGAGGCCCTCCGAGGACTGCTCGCCTTCCGGGATCAGCTCGGGGATGATGCCGAAGGAGCGGACCTTCGCGGCGGTCGATTCGCCGACACAGGCGATCTTCACACCCGAGAAGGCGCGGGCGTCGAGGCCGAACTCCTCGAACTTCTCCCACACCGCGCGGACGGCGTTGGTCGAGGTGAAGACGATCCACTGGTAGCGGCCGTCGACGAGCCCCTTGACCGAACGCTCCATCTGGGCGGGGCTGCGCGGCGGCTCGACCGAGATGGTCGGGACCTCGTGCGAGGTGGCGCCGTGGCCGCGAAGCCGCTCCGCCATCTCACCGGCCTGCTCCTTGGTGCGCGGCACCAGGACCTTCCAACCGTACAGCGCGCGCGACTCCCACCACGACAGCTTCGAGCGCTGGCCGACGGCCTGGCCGATGGTCACGATGAGCGGGCCGACGAGCTCGCCCGCCTCGTTCGCGACGGTGGCCAGCGTGGTGTCCAGGGTGCGCTGGGTGTTGATGGTGCCGTTGGACGTCACCGCGACCGGGGTGGTCGGCGCCAGCCCGTGCTCGGTCAGCGCGGACGCGGCCTCGGCCAGGTGCGCCGACGTCGCGTGCAGCACGATCGGGCCGGGGGTGGCGGCCAGCGCGGCCCATTCGACGTCGCCGCGGACGTCGACCTCGGTGTGCGTGCCACCGAGCGCGACACCGGCGTACGCCGGGACGGCCGCGCCGGGCGAGACGCCCGGGATGATGTCGAATACGGCGCTGGTCCGGGAAACGGCCTGCACCTCGGCGACGACGGCGGGCTGGGTCAGCGGGTCACCGGCGATCAGCCGGAGCACCAGCCGTCCGGCCTTGGCCTCGTTCACCAGGTCCTTGGCGACCTCGGTGGCCTCGCCGACGGCGGGGCGCACTTCGGCACCTTCGGCGGCGAAGGCCAGGACGCCTGCTGGGACGTCCGGGTCGGTCACCACGACCTCGGCCTTGGCGAGCAGCTCCTGAGCGCGGACGGTCAGCAGACCGGCGTCACCGGGGCCCGAGCCCACGAAGGCGACACGCCCGGTGGTCTTACGCGCGGGGGTCATCTGTGCGTTCTCCTCTTGAGCGGCCGCAGTCGAGCGCGGCCCTACCTTCAACGTTCTGACTCACTGGGCGGGGCCGGACAGCGCGCCGGCCCCCAGGTCGAGCAGCTCGGCGGCCAGTGTCCGGCCGAGCTGATCAGCATCGCGGAAGTCGGCGAGCGCGGAAGCGCGCACCATGTCGACCGCGTCCCCGTCCCCTTCGACGGCGGCGGTGCCCCGCAACGAGATCCGCTCGACGACCCGCCCTTCGGCGTCCAGGTCCTCGACGATCTCCGCCAGCGCTCCGACCGGTGCGCTGCACCCGGCTTCCAGCGCCGCGAGCAACGCCCGTTCGGCGGTCGCCACGGCGCGGGTGCCTTCATCGTCCACTGTGGACCCGAGCAGGTGCTCGATGTCCACGTCACCGGTCCGGCACTCCACCGCCAGCGCACCCTGTGCGGGCGCGGGCAGCATCTGGATCGGGTCGAGGGTCTCGGTGATCTCCTCCGCCCGGCCGATCCTGGCCAGTCCGGCACGCGCCAGGATGACGGCGTCCAGCTCTCCGTCGCTCACTTTGCGCATGCGGGTGTCGATATTGCCTCGGATCGGCACGATTTCCAAACCGAGACCGAGCGCGCGCAGCTGCGCGGTCCGCCGCGGCGAGCCGGTGCCGACGGTCGAGCCGGGCGGGAGCTCGCCCAGCGTCAGCCCGTCACGGGCGATCAGCGCGTCGCGCGGGTCCTCGCGGGGCGGCACGGCGGCGAGCGTGATGCCCGGCTCCGGCTTCGTCGGCAGGTCCTTGTACGAGTGCACGATGACGTCGACTTCCTCGCGCAGCAAGGCTTCGCGCAGCGCGGAAGTGAAGACGCCGACCCCGATCGTCGGGATCGGCGCGGACGACTTGTCGCCGGGCGTCGTCACGGTGACGAGCTCGACCTCTGCGCCGGTGGCGCGCAGGGCGTCGGCGATGGTGCCGGTCTGCGCGAGGGCGAGTTTGCTGCCGCGCGTCCCGATGCGGATGACTCTGCTCACTGGATGATCACTCGTCTTTCGGCGTCGCAGTAGGACTGGCCACCGCGGCGGGCGCCTGCGGGTCGAGGCAGAACAGCTCGCGCAGCGCGTTGGCGTAATCGGTGTCGGCCGTCTCGGCGGCCAGCTGCTTGACCCGCACCGTCGGCGCGTGGAGCAGCTTGTCGACCACGCGGCGGACCGTGCGGCCGACCTCCTCGCGAACCCCGGGTTCGAGGTCCGGCAGGCGGTTGTCCAGCCGCAGCAGTTCGGCGTCGACCACCTCGGCCGCCCGGCGCCGCAGCGCCGTCACCGTCGGGGTGACCTCGGCGCTGCGCTGGCCGGCGAGGTACTCGCGCACCTCGTCGAGCACGATTCCGGCGGCCTTCGCGGTCTGCCGTTCGGTGGTCGGGGTGCCCGCTTCCCGCATGCGGCGCTGGATGGTCTCGAGATCGACCACGGTGACCTCGGCCAGTTCGGCGACGTCGTGGTCGACGTCACGCGGGAGGCCGAGGTCGCAGACCACCAGCGGGCGTCCGGCGCGGGCCGGGACGTGCTCGGCGGTGAAGACGGCGGCCTGCGCGCCGGTGGAGCAGACGACGACGTCCGCCTCGGCGACCGCGTCCGCGATGCCGCTCATCTGGACGGCCTTGGCGGGCACGCCCTGCTCGACACTGGCGGCGGCGAGGCGGGCGGCCCTCGCCTCGGTGCGGTTGGCGATGGTGATCTCGCCGATCCCGGATTTGCGCAGGTGGGACGCGGTCAGCGCGCCCATCGAACCGGCGCCGACGATCAGCGCGTGCTTGCCCGCGATGTCGCCCGCGGCGGCCAGCGCCTCGGAGACCACCGAAGCGCCCAGCTGGTCGAGGCCGGTCTCGGTGTGGACGCGCTTGCCGACGCGCAGCGTGGTCTGGATCAGCTCGTGCAGCGTGCGGCCGACGGTGCCGGCCTCACGCGCGGTGGCGTACGAGGACCGGATCTGGCCGAGGATCTGCGTCTCGCCGACGACCATCGAGTCCAGCCCGGAGGTGACCGAGAACAGGTGCTCGATCGCGGCGCCCGCGTAGTGCACGTACAGCGAGTCGTACAGGTCCGCGGGCTGCATCCCGGCCTGGCGGGCGAGCACGTCGGAGACGTCGTTCAGACCGCCGTGGAAAGTCTCGACGACGGCGTAGACCTCGATGCGGTTGCAGGTCGAGACGAGGATCGCCTCGCTGACGTGCTCGGCCTGCTGCAGCTCGTTGAGCACCTTGGTCACGTCGGTCGCGGGGACCGCGACGCGTTCCAGGGTGCTCAGCTCGGCGCTGCGGTGTGAGAGCCCGACCGCCAACACGCTCATTTCAGCGCACCACCATTCCGTTGCCGTGGCCGTTCACGCTGCCATTCTCGGGGCTCCCGGGGCCACCGTCTCCTCCGCCGTTGCCGTTAGCGGCCAGATCGGCGCGACGAGCGACGTGGAACGACAGGATCTGCAGTTCGACCGCGAGATCGACCTTGCGCACCTCGATATGTGCCGGAACCTGCAGCACCACCGGGGCGAAATTCAGGATGCACTGCACGCCACCTGCGACAAGCCGGTCGCAGACCGACTGCGCGGCGGTGGGCGGAGTGGCGATGACGCCGATGGAGATCTGCCGTTCGGCGCAGACTTTGGGGATCTCGTCGAGATGCGAGACCGGGAGGCCGCCGACCGGGACGCCGACCAGATCCGGGTCGAGGTCGAACAGCGCCTCGACCGGGAACCCGCGGCCGGGGAACCCGCCGTAGTTGGCCAGCGCGTGCCCGAGGTTACCGATACCGACCACGGCGACCTTGTGCTTGCGGGTCAGGCCGAGGATCCGCTCGATCTGGCTGACCAGGACCTGGACGTCGTAGCCGACGCCGCGGGTGCCGTACGAGCCGAGGTAGGACAGGTCCTTGCGCAGTTTCGCGGAGTTGACGCCCGCGGCCTGCGAGAGTTCCTCGCTGGAGATCGTCGTCGCGCCCTGCTCGGCCAGCCCGGAGAGGACACGGAGATAGACGGCGAGGCGGGCGACAGCGGCCTCGGGGATCGACTTCGCGCGGACCGCTTCCGGTTCGGCGGTGGCCTCGACGGCGGGCATCTCCGCGGTGGGCGCGTTGTCGGCGTCCGGTGTCACCCGGGTGCGCCGGCCTCGTTGCGACACCACGCTTGTCCGCTCCTCTGGTCCTGCTGACGACATGATTCGCCCGAACCTGGAAATCGGCTCTTGACCCGCGGCGCTGAGTCCGGTTCGATGCCGGGCGCTTTCGGAGGCGACGTATCTACGGTAGCCACTTGTGAACGCAGGCACAAAGTCACAGGTGAGGGCTGTGTCCAATGTCGCGCGGGGGCTTCTACCGCTACCGGCGGACCGTCCGCTCGGTAGCGCGTCAGCGCGACGAGGGGACTTCACCGGCGCGCGCCTCTTTCGGGCCGAAGGCCCACGGAAACGTTTTGCAGGGCGCCCTTCGCACCTGGGTGACGCGTAGAACGGCCCCGCGCCCTGCGAAAGGTTTCCGTCAGCGCGCGTTAAAAGACACCGTGTGCCAGCCGGTTGCGCCGTCGGGCACGGTTCCGGCGCGCTCCGGCGTCTGCGTGTAGCCCGACTGGTCCGTCGCCCGGACGGCGATCTCGTGCTGACCAGGGCCGGCCTGGACCTCGGTCCACCACATCCGCCAGGTGTCCTTCGACGTCTCGGCCGACAGGACAGCCTCCTGCCACGGCCCTTGATCGACCCGGACCTCCACCTTCGCGACACCGGTGTGCTGCGCCCACGCGGTCCCGGACACCACGACCTTCCCCGCGTTCACCGCCGAGCCGGGCGCGTCGATCCGCGACTGCGTCTTCACCGGCGCCTCCCTGGCCCAACCGCGGCCGAGCCAGTACGCCTGGCGCTCCTCCCACGTGGTGATCTCCAGCTCGGTCACCCATTTCGTGGCGGACACGTAGCCGTACAGCCCGGGGATCACGATCCGCGCGGGGAAGCCGTGTTCGATCGGAAGCGGTTCGCCGTCCATGCCGAGGGCGAGCATCGCGCCGCGCCGCGGGTCCAGGGCGGCTTCGACCGGGGTGCCGCAGGTCCAGCCGTCGACACTGGTCGCGAACATCTGCTCGGCGCCCGGTTTCACGCCCGCTTCGTTCAGCAGGTCGCGCAGGTCGATGCCGATCCAGCGGGCGTTGGAGATGTACGGGCCGCCGACCTCGTTGGAGACGCAGCACAGGGTTACGTCGCGTTCGATCAGCGGCCGCGAGCGCAGATCTTCATACCTATAGGTGACCTCCCGCTCGACCATGCCGCGGATCTGCAGGCTCCAGTCCTCGGTGCGGACCTGCGGGACCACCAGCGCCGTGTCGATCCGATAGAAATCCTTCGAAGGAGTGATGTACGGCGGGGTGCCGAGCTTCGCGAAGTCCGCGTCGGGCGGGATCGGCGGCGCGGTCCTCGCCGCGACGAGCCTGCCGACGGCGGCACGCGACTCCTCGGCGTTCTTCCTGGTCCCGACGATCTGACCGGTCAGCGCGGCGACACCGGCCCCCGCCGCCACGGAGGCCCCGGTGATCAGCACCTTCCGCCGGTCCGGGCCCTCGCCTTCACGGTCGTCGAAGAACACCTTCGGGCGGAAGAACGAGTGCAGCCGGGTGAACACGACGAGCGCGACGACGGTGGCGATCACCGGCGCCAGCAGCGCGATCTGCCCCAGGTCGGTGCGCACGAAGACGGCGGCGACACCCGCCGCGCCGAGAACGCCGACGATCACCTGGCCCGGCAGCGGAGTGCGGCGCGAGAGCCGCCCGGCGAGCAGCGCGAACAGCACCAGCACCACGGCGAGACCGATCTTGAGGACGAACTTGTCCCAGGTCTCCAGGGTCTGCTCGGCCCAGGCGACCACCGCGTGCGGGCTGTGGTCGATGACGAAGTTCGCGACGGCGACGAACGGCGAAGCCGTGTACCCGACGAAGCCCGCGACGAGATGCCCCACGCCGAGGGCGGCGGCCAGTGACAGGAGCCCGGTCAGCGCGGCTTGGGAAGCGGTGAGCCTGCGTTCGTCCACGACTCCATCTTCGCCACGGATACGCCCGGAAGTCGGCCGATCGCCCTTACGAGACTGTTACGCCAGCGCCTTCCGGAGCCTGTCCTCTTCGACGCGCCAGTAGCCGTGCTCGGCGTCGTCGATCAGGATCACCGGCACGCGGTCGCCGTATTCGGCGCGCCATTCTGGGTCGCTGTCGACGTCCCGCGCCGACCAGGCGACGCCCAGTTCGCCGCAGATCCGCTCGATGTCCTGTTCCGCGACCTCGCACAGGTGGCAACCCGTGCGGGTCATGACGGTCACGTGGTGGGCCATGCGTCCAATCCTTACCCGGTCCGAGGCACTCTTTCCCGCCGAGGGCCCATCAGCGCAGTCGCATACGGCGCAATTTTCCAGTGGCGGAATGCGGCAGCGACTCCGCGAACTCGACCGTGTGCGGCACCTTGTACCCGGCCAGGTGCTCCGCGCAGTGCTCGACGACCTGCTGTTCCGAGAGCGAAGCGCCGGGCGCGGGGACGACGACGGCCTTCACCGCTTCGCCGGTCCGCTCGTCGACGACGCCGACGACGCCCGCCTCGACGACCTCGTCCAGCATCGAGATCACGTTCTCGACCTCGTGCGGGAAGACGTTGAAGCCGTTGACGATGATCAGGTCGTTGGCCCGGTCCACCAGGTGCAGGTCGCCGTCGGTGTCCAGGTAGCCGACGTCGCCGGTGCGGAACCAGCCGTCCTCACCGGGGCCGTGCGAGCCGTCGGGCCAGTAACCGGAGAACAGGTTCGCACCGCGGATCGACACCAGACCGGTGCCGCCGTCCTCGTCGAAGGCGTCGCCGAGGTCGTCCGGGTCCAGCGGGACGGGCTCCGCGTCGCCGTCGCTGTCGACCAGCCGGAGCTCGACGCCGGGCAGCGGCCGCCCGACCGAACCCGGCTTCGGGTAGCCGGTGACCAGCGTCGTGGTGACCACCGGCGCGCATTCGGTGAGGCCGTAGCCCTCGTAGACGTCGAGGCCGGTGGCGCCGCGGAGCGCGGTGAGGACCTTCGGGTGCAGCGGCGCCGCGCCCGACGTCATCCGCCGGACGGTGGACAGGCCACGGCCGAGTTCCTCGGGGTCCATCGCGGCGAACTCGGCGTACATCGCGGGCACGCCGGCGATCGACGTCACCCGGAATTCGGCGCAGTCGGCCAGCGTGCGCTCGGCGAGGAAGCGTTCGGACAGGATCGCCGTCGCGCCGACCGCCGTGGTCTGCAACAGACCGGGACCGAGGCCGTAGACGTGGAACAACGGGATGGTGATGAGCACGCGGTCGCCGTGCACGAGCGGCGCCGGGACGATGCGGCTCAGCTGGCCGAGGTTCGCCAGCAGCGCCCGGTGCGACAGCATCACGCCGCGCGGCGGGCCGGTCGTGCCGGAGGTGTACGAGATGACCGCTATGTCCTCACCGGCGCCGGACTCGTCGACCGGTTCGGCTGCTCCATCCGAGGTAACAGGCGGTGAGAGGCTTGTCACTCCCTCGGGGAGCTCCTCGGAGACCTCGCGTTCGAGCACGAGCCGTGCGCCGCTGTGCTCCAGCAACCCGTTCAGCTCCGCCGCCGGCCCCTGCGGCGAGATCGGGACGACCACCGCGCCCGCCCGGAGCGCCCCGAACAGCGAGACGGCGAACGCGGCCGAAGTCGGCAGCCGCAACGCCACCCGGTCGCCGCGCTCGATTCCCGCGTCGAGCAGGGCGCGGGCCAACGCGTGGGCGGCGTTGTCAAGCTCCGACCAGGTCAGTGCGACCCCGCCGCCGGTCTCCTGGACGGCCGCTTTGCCTGGCCACTGACGGGCGGCCTCGGCGAGCAAAGTGGGCACGCTTCCTTCGGCAACCTGCTCCGCGCTCAACTGCGAACCTCTTCCCTCGGTGAACGGCGTTGTCAGTTTGTCATCTCGGCCACCGTCATGGGGGTCACTCGCTTTCGTCGCAGTTCCGTAACCCCGGCACCGCTACCTACTTCGCGGTAACTACACGTATGCTGCTGGGCGTCGTCGAGTGGTGTTGATCACTCGATGGTGAGAAAGGGAGTCCGGACGTGCAGATCTTGCAGGCCCACGCGGCGGTGGGACATGCGGGCCGGTGCTCCCTGTCCGGAACGGGAGGTGCGCCATGACTCTTCCCGCACCGAATCCCGTCTCAATGGTGGCGGGCCACATCCTCCGCCGGAGTGGTTTCCCCGCGGCGCCGTCGCCCCGGGCGAAGGTCGACGAGGGCGACGCCGCGGCCGAAGCCGCGAAGGCCGAAGCGTGGGATCTGGTCAGCGCCGCGCAAGGCGGTGACACCTCCGCATTCGGGCGGCTCTACGACCGCTACGTCGACGTCGTCTACCGCTACGTCCTGTTCCGCCTCGGCGACCGGGACCTCGCCGAGGACGTCACCAGCGAGACGTTCCTCCGCGCGCTGCGCCGCATCACGTCGGTGAGCTACCAGGGGCGTGACGTCGGCGCCTGGTTCGTCACCATCGCGCGCAACATCATCCTCGACCACGTGAAGTCGAGCCGGTTCCGCCTCGAGGTGGTCACCGACGAGGTGGCCGAGCCCAACGGGGCGCCGATCGGGAACGTGGGCGTGCAGGCGGTCGCGGGACCCGAACAGCAGGCCATCAGCCGCGCCACTCGAGCCGAACTGCTGCGCTGCGTCGCCGAACTCGGCGAGGATCAGCGCGAGTGCATCGTGCTGCGGTTCATGCAGGGGCTTTCGGTCGCCGAGACCGCGGCGATCATGAAGCGCAACGAGGGCGCCATCAAGGCCCTTCAGCACCGCGCGGTACGCCGTTTGGCACAACTTCTGCCCACCGGATTGCGTTAAAGTCCCATATTTGTCCCTCGCCGGGCCTTGCCGTAACCCTTGGGCGTCCCCGCTCGTTTTCACTGCCAGACCGGTGTCAGGACCGGGCTGAGCAGATGGAGACTTCGCCGTGGGCGTGCCGGGATGGTTCGCGCGGGAGCGGGCGGACGGTGACCGCTTCGCCGACCTTGTCGACGGCACCGAATCCCCGGACGACGACGAGTTCGCGCACGAACTCGCGCTCGTCGGCGGCTTGCGCGAACTCGGCGCCGGCGGCGCCCCCGACGCGGAGACCCGGCAACGGATCCGTGACGAGATCGCCGGACGACTCGCCGAGGCCGAGGCCGCGCCCAAGCGTCGCGGTCACACCGTCGCCAACCTCGCCGCGGCCGCCGTCGCGCTCGTGCTGGCCCTGGGCGGCATCACCCTGCTGCTATCCAAGGACGCGTTGCCGGGCGATCCGCTGTACGGCATCAAACGAGCGGGTGAATCGGCCGCGCTCGGGCTCACCTTCGACGAGCAGGACAAGGCGAAGAAGCATCTGGAGTTCGCCGCGAACCGCGTCGGCGAGCTCGACGAACTGACGCGGCAGGGCGCGCCCACCGACGCCTACTTCACCGGCCTCACCGATTTCGAGACGGATCTGCGAGCCGGTGTCTCCCGGCTGACCGCGTTCGTCACCGATCAGGGTGGCCAGACCCGGCTCGCCGAACTCCGCACCTGGGCGCGGCAGCAGTCCGACCGGCTCGGTCTCCAGGTCGACCAAGCCCCCGCCGAGGCGCGCGACAAGTTCGCCGCGGCCCGTGTCCTGCTCGACAAGGTCCAGGAGCGGACGACGGATCTCGGCTCGCGCCTGGTCTGCTACACGATCACCACGGGCTCTTCCGACGAACTCGGCGCGGTCCCGGCCGTCGGTGACTGCGTCCGCGACCCCGATTCCCCCCACGCGGTCCTGCCGCCGGTGACGTCTCCCCCGCCGTCGTCGGCACCGACCGGGTCACCGGCGCCGACCTCGGTGCCGCCGTCGTCGTCCGCCGTGGACACCGCGGCCCCGACCGGGCCGATCGCACCGCCGACCGGAGGCACACCGCCACCCGTGGTCCCCGTCCCCGGACCCACGAACCTGCCGCCACTGCCGACGACCACCACCACGCCGAAGCCGCCGCTGGTTTCGATTCCGCCGCTCATTCCGGGATTACCGCCGATAACCATCGGCTGACTCACCGTCGATGAGGGAGGCACCACACCCGGGGCAGCGTGGTCGGCCGCTCGCTACGCTGTGCACAGGCACCTGGGATTCCGGAGGCGGTGTGCGTGTCAGTTTGGCGGGGCAAGGATAAGAGTCAAGAGCTCGAACGACTGGCCGAGCTGGCGGGCGAGGCGTCGGCCGAGGCCGCCATGGCGACCGCGTCCGCCGAAGCACTCGAACCGCCCGCGCCGCCCGCTCCGCCGGACCTGACGGCGGCCGCGTTCTTCGACGTCGACAACACCATGATGATGGGCGCGTCGATCTTCTACTTCGCCCGCGGCCTGGCCGCGCGCAAGTTCTTCACCTCCGCCGATCTGGCCGGATTCGTCTGGCAGCAGGTGAAATTCCGGCTCGGCGGCCGGGAGAACAAAGAGGACATCAAGACCCACCGCGAGCGCGCACTGTCCTTTGTGGCCGGCCGCACCGTGCAGGAACTGACCGACATCAGCGAAGAGATCTACGACGAGCTGATGGCGGACAAGATCTGGTCCGGCACCCGGGCGCTCGCGCAGATGCATCTCGACGCCGGACAGCGCGTCTGGCTCGTCACCGCGACCCCGATCGAGCTCGCGGCCATCATCTCCCGGCGCCTCGGCCTCACCGGCGCGCTGGGCACCGTCGCGGAGACCAAGGACGGCGTCTACACCGGCCGTCTCGTCGGCGACCTGCTGCACGGCCGGGCGAAAGCCCACGCCGTCCGGGCGCTGGCGTCACGCGAAGGGCTGAATCTCAAGCGCTGCACCGCGTATTCGGACTCGCAGAACGACGTCCCGATGCTGTCGGTAGTCGGGACCGCGGTCGCGGTGAACCCGGACGGCGGTCTTCGCGACGTCGCGCGGGCGCGCGGCTGGGAGATCCGCGACTTCCGGACCGGACGCAAGGCCGCGAAGATCGGCGTGCCTTCGGTGCTCGGCGTCGGTGCCGTGGCCGGTGCCGTCGCGGCGGGCATGGCCTATCGGAAGCGCTGACCTTCCACGCAATCAGTCACCTACTTGCGGCGATCGCGGCCGTGAGCAGGTGAGTCGGCGGCCGGAGCGGGCCCGCCACGAAGGCCTGGCGCTCCCCAGACCGTCCATAAGGGACGCTAATCCTGATCAGGATGCCCGATTCGGGGATTTTGCGCAGATTCACGAGGGGTCGCGAGTAGTAAAGAGGGTTGGAACCCAATGCCACGTAGCTTAAGTTGATCTTGGATGGGGCCTGGATCGTAAGCGGTGAGGGCTGCCGCAGGTCACGCGCTCGGTTGCCCTGGCCGACAAATCCCACCAAAGGACCATCATCACTGTCGTGAGTGGCGTTTCGGGTTAGAACCCGAAACGCCACTCACGACCAACCCGACCCACGAACCGTACTTTGGCCATCAATCGGTCATTCAGGGCACGGCCGGCCTGAAGCCCGTCACTCGCGAGTTCCGGGTCTGATCACGCGAGTGACGCGTTCTAGCCCTTGAAGACGCTCTTCCGCTGCGAAAGGCGTTTGTACAGCGACTGCTGGATCGACTCCCGTACCTGGTCGGTCAGCGTGAAGACCAGCATCGGGTCGTCGACAGCGTCCGCGTCATAGGTGTCCGTGCGGATGGGCTCGCCGAACTCGATGCTCCACTTCGTCGGCAACGGGATCGCGCCGAGCGGGCCGAGCAGCGGGAAGAACGGCGTCACCGGGAAGTACGGCAGGCCGAGCACGCGCGCGAGGAGCTTGATGTCGCCGATCTTCGGATAGATCTCCTCCGCGCCGATGACCGACACGGGGATGATCGGCACGCCGGTCCGCAGCGCGGCCGAAACGAAACCACCGCGGCCGAACCGCTGCAGCTTGTACCGCGACGAGAACGGTTTCCCGATCCCCTTGAACCCCTCCGGCCAGACGCCGACGAGTTCTCCCTTGCGCAGCAAGCGTTCCGCGTCGGCGGCGCAGGCGAGTGTCTGCCCGGACTTGCGGGCGAAGGAGCCGACCAGCGGCACCTGGAACACCAGATCCGCACCGAGGCCGCGCAGATGCCTGCCGCCGGGGACGTGGTCGTGCACGGCGACGGCGGTCATCAGCGCGTCGAGCGGCAACGTGCCGGAGTGGTTCGACACCAGCAGTGCGCCGCCGTCGGCGGGCAGGTTCTCGACGCCGAAGGTGTCGACGCGGAACCACTTCTCGTACAGCGCGCGCAGCGGCGGCAACAGCAGGGTCTCGGTGAGCTCGGCGTCGAAGCCGAACTCGTCGACGGTGTAGTCACCGGTCAACCGGTCACGCAGGAACCCCAGCGCCGTCCTGAGCGAGGCCGGGAGGAGATCCGCGTCGGCCGGACGGGTCCTGGCGGGCGCGACGCGCGCCGCCCCGGGGAATTCGACGACGGGCGCGTCCGCCCGGCGCTCCTGCTCCAGATGTTCTCGCGCTTCTTCCGACTCGCGAAGATCCCGTTCCGCTTCGACCGCCGGGTCCGGCTTCTCTCTGCCGGGGCCGTGCAACGGGATGACCTGCGCTTCAGCGCCGCTCACGTTTTCCGCCTCGCCTTCGTGAGAGTTTTCGGGATCGTTCTCGTGTGGCCTGCTCACCGGTGCGCCGCCTGTCCGGTCGCCGCGGCCACCAGCACCTTGCTCGCGAACCCGGCCAGCTTGCCGCCGTCCACCACGGGACGGAGCCCGCGGCCGGAGATGTAGTCGTCGAACGCTTCCCGCGTCGTCCAGCGCGGGGTGTAGCCGAAATCTTTCTTGAGCTTCGTGTTGTCCACGACGCGGCCGAAGTTCAGCAGCCGCACCTGGTCGGCGGAGAAGTCGACCACGCGGGCTCCGCGCAGCACTTTGCCGACCGACGGCACGACACCGCTGGGCATCGGCAGCTCGACCCGGCCGGCTCGCCGGATCGCCTGTGAGAGGGTGAGTACCCCGTCCGAACCGACGTTGAACACGCCTGGCTTGTCGTTCAGGGTCGCCTGCTCGAACACCGACAGCGCGTCCGAAGCGTGGAGCAGCTGGAGCCGCGCGTCGTAGCCGAAGACGGTCGGGACGAACGGCAACGCGAAGTAGCGCGAGAGCACGGTGTCGATCTCGGGGCTGATGATGTTGGCGAACCGCAACAGCGTCGTCGTGATGTCGGGACGGCGACGGAGTAGCCCGCGGACGTATCCCTCCATCTCGACGGCGTCCTTCGCGTAACCGCTGGTCGAGGTGGGGATGAGTTCGGAATCCTCGGTGAAGACGGCCTGCGAGCGCGCGCCCGCGCCGTAGACGGCGGCCGTCGACTTCACCACGAGCTTGCGCACGAGCGGCGAGCGCTGGCAGGCCGCCAAGAGCCGCATCGTGCCGATGACGTTGACCTCTTTGATCGCCGTCCGGCGAGCCGGGCCGGCCGGATGCGCGGTGCACGACGCGTGCACCACGGTGTCGACCTTGGCCGTGCTGATCACCTTGGCGATCAGCGGGTTGCGGATGTCGGCACGGACGTATTCGGCGTGCCCCATCCGCTGCAGGACCGACTTGCGCGGAGGCGTGGTGTCGACGCCGATCACCCGCTCGAACTCCGGATTGTTGCCGAGTCTGGCGAGCAGCTTCCCGCCAAGGTCTCCCCCGACCCCGGTCACGAGCACGATGTTCGACGGCATAGGACTCCCTGCGGCTTGGGCGGTTCTCGGACTTCGATCACGGGGTCCGGATGACCTTGAGCACTGGTCGATCCACCGAGTGTGCGCGTACCTGCACTCATGGGAAGCATCGCGCGGCTGCCCTTGAGATGTTACCGCTCATTAGGGGTAGTCGAGGCAGCGCTTACATGCTATTAACCAGCCGCTCGCAGAGGGGATGCACGTCTCACTCGGATGGGCGGAAACCGCCCACCAAATGGGAATGGCCCGTCCAGAAACTGGACGGGCCACTCACCGGCTGTGTCTTACTTGCCGGCCTTCCTACGCTGAACACGCGTCCGGCGCAGCAACTTGCGGTGCTTCTTCTTCGACATGCGCTTACGGCGCTTCTTGATCACAGAGCCCATCGTGAGCGCTCCTTCCTTCGTCGTCGGTCACGCTGCCCGGCGCAGCGTCCAACGGGTGGAGCGCACAGGCACGAGCGGTCTTCCAGGGTACTCGCGCCCCGGAAGACGCCCTCGGGCGGGCACGTTGTGCCCCGCGAAACGGGCCTCAGCCCACGTCGAAGTACGCGCCCTGCAGATACTCATGAACGGCCTTTTCGGGCACTCTGAACGACTTCCCGACGCGCACCGCGGGCAACTCGCCCGAGTGAACGAGGCGGTAGACGGTCATCTTGGAGACCCGCATCAGCGTGGCCACCTCGGCGACCGTCAGGAACTGGACCTGGCCCACTGAGGGCAGATCGTCTTTCTTGTTCGGCGGCATGTTTCACCGTGTCCTTCGACACGTGTCGCGCCACGAGGCTTCCCCACCTGTGGTATCGACACGCACGTGCTCTCCTGAGAGTAGCGGGACACGTGTGGCTAAAGCGACGCGAGTCACCGAGATGGGCCCGTACGACTACGCATTTAGTCCTCTAAATGCGGTAGTCAGACTACGAACTACCGCATCCAGAGGACTAAATGCGGGGATCGTGGGCGGCGCCCAGCTCGGTCGAGCGGTCCTTCGCGGCCTCGATGGCGGCCAGCAGCGCCGCGCGGACGCCGTGCTTCTCCAGCTCGCGGATGGCGTTGATGGTCGTCCCGGCGGGCGAGGTGACGGCTTCGCGCAGCAGCACCGGGTGTTCGTCGGATTCGGCGAGCATCTTCGCCGCCCCGACCGCCGACTGGATGATCAGCTGCCCGGCGAGCGCACGGGGCAGGCCGAGCAGGATCCCGGCGTCGATCATGGCCTCGACCAGGTAGAAGAAGTACGCGGGCCCGGAGCCGGACAGCGCCGTGACGGCGTCCTGCTGCGACTCGGGCACCTCGACGACCTGCCCGACGTGCGACAGCAGGTCCTTCACCACCGCGATGTGCTCGGCGGTCGCGTGCGCCCCCGCGGAGACCGCGCTCATCGCCTCTCCGACGAGCATCGGGGTGTTCGGCATGACCCGCACCACCGGGACGCCGTCGGCCAGCCTGCGCTCGTACAGGGCGGTCGGGAGGCCCGCGCACAGCGAGACCACCAGTGACTCCGCGCCGAGCAACGGCGCGAGCTCGTCCAGCACCGGTTCGATGTCCTGCGGTTTGACCGCGACGACCAGCACGTCGGCCCGGCGGGCGGCGTCGGCGACGGTGACCCCGTGCACGCCGTAGCGCTCGGTCAGCTCGGCCGCGCGCGCCGGGTACCGCTCGGTGAACAGCAGGTCGTCCGGGCTGTGCCCGCCGTGCAGCAGGCCCGAGAGCAGGGCCTCCCCGATCTTCCCGGCACCCAGAACCGCGATCACGCTCATGCCTTCTTCCCGTACTGGGTCACGTTCCGTCGCATGAGCGGGCACTGCGTCGATGATTCGCTCGCAAGCTCGCTCATGCTCTTCAGCGTGCCAAACGGCCGTCAGCCACCGGGCGCCGGGGCAAGCGCCAGCTGCCGCGCCTGGCAGACGAGCCTGCCCTGCGAGTCGACCACGAGCGCGTCCGAGTCGAACCAGGCCTCGTGCACCGACTGGCTCTGGACGAGCACCCGCAGCCAGCCCGGCGCTGGCCGCGTGCGCAGCAACGCGGTCAGCTGCACGGCCGGCGCCCAGCCGACCCGGCCGAGGTTGTAGACCACCGGCGGGTTCACGTCGCTCGCGAGCAGGGCGAAGAACGGATCCGCGAGCCCGTGCCTCGGCCGGACCCACAGCCGGATCCTCGGCGGGTCGCCGATCCGGCCGTGCAGGTAGCCGACGCTCGCGGGGTCGAGCCGGACCTCGCAGCCCTTCGCGAGGTTGAACCGGCCTTCGGAGGTCTCACCGGTCATGGGGACCGCGCCGGGCGGCGGCTCCGCGGGCATGGCGGGGACGTCGGTCCACTCCGGACGCCGCATCGGCAGCCGCCCGGTGGTCACCCTGGCCTCGACGCAACTGCGGCCCCGCTGCTCCAGCGTGACCGCGACGACCGAGGCGCGCCTTCCGACCTTCCGGACGTCCATGCGCAGCAACACCGGCCCCACCGCCGGCGGGTGCAGGAACTCCGCGCTGATCGCGAGCGGCTCGGACGGCGGCTCGCCGCGTTCGTGGAGGAAGGTGAGGGCGGCCCTGGCCATCAAGGCCATCAGGAAGCCGCCGTGGGGGTGTCCACCGATCGACCATTCGGTCCGGAGGACCGCCGTGAAAGTGCCGTCACCCAGTGATCTCGTCGCGCACGCCGCGTCGAAGGAGGTGCTCGTTTCGTCAGCCGCGCTCACCGAGCACTGACCCAGGCCACGAGCCGATCCATCGGGGTGCGGGAGATCAACAAGCGCAGCTGCTTCACGGTCGGAACTTTACGTGTACCAGCGCCTCGAGCGCAGGGAGGAATGAATCTCCGCACCCGGAGACGATCTTTGTCACTGGCCGAGGTGAAGCCTCGCGAACAGGAGTGACTCCGCGAGGTCCCGCGACCGCCGCGCCGCGCTCGGCGACCGCCGGGTGTTGATCTCCAGCACGACCTGCCCGGAGAAATCGCTGTTCACGAGCTTTTCGAGCAGTTCGGCGCAGGGCTCGATCCCGCGTCCGGGCACCAGGTGCTCGTCCTTCGGCAGGCCCGTGCCGTCCGCCAGATGGACGTGCGCGAGCCCGGAACCCATCCGTTCGGCGAGCGCGAGGGCGTCCATCCCGGCTGCCGCTGTATGGGACAGGTCGAGCGTGTAGTGGCGAAACCCTACGTCCGTAGGGTCGATCGACGGCCGGAAGGCCGACACGCGCGACGTCCGCGAGCCGCCGGGCGGCCGGACCTTGAACATGTTCTCGACCGCGATCTCGATCCCGCTGGCTTCTTCGAGCTCGTCGACGAGGTCACCGAACGCGTCGCCGTAGCGGCGCTGCCACCGGAACGGCGGATGCACCACGACCGTGCGCGCGCCGAGCTCCTGCGCCGCGTCCACGGACATCCGCAGGCGCACCTCGGGATCCGGCGACCACACGCGCTGGGTGATCAGCAGCGAAGGCGAGTGGATCGACAGCACCGGCACACCCGTACGGCGCGACCAGCGGCGCAGCGCGGAGATGTCCTGGCTGACCGGGTCCGCCCAGACCATCACCTCGACACCGTCGTAACCGAGGTCGGCGGCCAGCTCGAACGCCGTGCCCGCCCGCAACGGCCAGACGGACGCCGTCGAGAGACCTACCGGAATCTGCTGAACCATTCCGGCATCCTTCCCGAGGCCGCTAACGCGCGACCAGCAGGAGTGCGGCCGGTGAGACCGTCACCACCAGTCCGACCAGTACCGCGAGCACCAGGGTCTGGAGATCCTCCGCCTTGCGGATCTTCCGGACGATCCACACCAGCGCGACGATCACCAGCAGCGCGGCGACCAGCGCGGCGGCGGGGATGTTCACCCACAGCCAGTTGAAGCCCAGCCAGACACCGGCGCCGCCGACGACGCCGAGGGCGAGCTGGCCGGCCAGCGCCAGCCACTGCTTCCCCGGCGAGACCTTCTCGGCGGGTGCCGCGGGCTCGTCGTCCTCGACGACATCGTCGACGCTGTCGTCGTAGTCGTCCTCGTAGTCGTCGGCGCGGTAGCCATAGTCGTTGCGGCCGAAGTCCGGGCCGCCGTCCGGGTACGCCGGGTCGGCGAACTCGCGCTCGTACTCGTCGAGGTTGTCCTGCCGGTCGCGGTCGTCGAGCGAATGCGGTGGCACGAAGGGCATCGGCGCCGGATGCCCCATGGTGGGCGGACCGGCGTCGAACGGGTCTGGCTCGGGGTCGGCGTCCGGTTCGACGGGCGCGACCGGGGGCGGCACCGGCGGGATCCCGCCGATTTCGGTGTCCTCGGACTGCACCTTCTGCCTGCGCTTGCGCCATCCGGCGAGGCCGGCGGGCGGCGCCGGAGGCTCGACGGGCGCGGGGACCTCGGGTTCGGCCGCTGCTTCGTCACCGACCGCGGCGAACTGTTCGGTGCTCGGCTCGGCCTTCGGCTGGGGCGGGCGCGCCGCGGGACGGCGGCGCCGCGCCGGCTGGGCGGGCGGCGTCGCGAACGCGCCGCTGGCCATCGGGCCCGGCTGGTCCTGAACGTCTTCGGCCGGGGCGTCGAGGCCGCCGTCGAGCCTCGCCGACAGCCCCGAGGACGGGGGTCCGGCGGGCGGCTCCGGGCGACGGCGGACCGGCGGCATCGCGCCACGGGTCTCCTCCGGACGTGGACGGCCACGCGGGGGCAGGCCCTCGGAGTCCGGCGGGCGCTGCTGGTAACCGGACTGCTCCTGCGGCGGAGCCGGCCGGACGAACTGACCGGACTGCTGCGGGGGACGCTGCTGATAACCGCTCTGCTCCTGCGGCGGAGCCGGCCGCGGGAATTGACCCGACTGCTGCGGCGGACGCTGCTGATAACCGCTCTGTTCCTGCGGCGGGCGCACCGGCGGCGTCTGCCGGGTCGGGGTGGACGCGACGTCCGGCGGCACCGGCAGCGGCGCGGAGTCCTGCTGCGGCTGCGGAAGCGGACGCGCGCCGGAATCTTGCGGGCGCGAGCGGCGTGGCGGACGGTTGGCGGGCGGCGGGGTGTCGCCGGACACCCTGTCGATGATCGCCTGCGGCGCCGTATCGCTCGGGGACGGCGCGCGCCGCCCGCGAGTGGGCTCGGGAGCCTCGTCGTCGTCGGCCGCGCGGCGTCGCCTGCGGCGCCCGCCCTCGGGCTGGGCTCCGTGCTGCGCGAGCAGCTCCGCCACGGTCTTCTGTGGCTGGCCGCTCTCTGTCTCGTCCGTCATACCGTGCAGTCCAATGCGCGCTCAAGCCGTTGCGAACCGGCACGCGACGGGGCATCGGCGGCGTTGCGCGCGCTGTCCACCGTCATCCGCATTTCCGTCACCACTTCACCGTGCCCGTTCTCCGTCGACTAAGTCCAGTCGGGCGCTGCCGCCCACAGTCTCGTCCGCACCGTTCGAATGGTCCAGCCGTCGAAGGATGACACCTTCTCGCAGCGCCCACGGACAGATCTCCAGTTCTTCCAGGGAAAGCGCCCGCATGGTGGCTTGTGCGACGAGCGCGCCCGCCACCAGCTGATGCGACCTGCTCGCGCTGACCCCCTCGAGTTGTGCCAGGTCATGGGCGGTCATCCGGGAGATGAACGCGATGAGCTGGCGCAACGCGGTGTCGGTCAGGGTACGGCGCACATGCGGCCCGCCGGCCGACGGCGCCGCTCCGGTCAGCCGGGCGAGCGACCGGAACGTCTTCGACGTCGCCACGACCCGATCGGGTTCACCCAATTTGGCGACCTTCTTCGCGAGCGGGGCGAGTTGTTCTTCCAGCCACACCGAAGTCGCGATGAGCTCCGACCGGGTGGGCGGGTCGTGCTGGAACCGCGTCCGGGTGGTCCGGCCCGCGCCCAACGGCAGCGATTCGGCCAGATCCGGCTCCTCGTCGCGGCCCATCGCGACCTCCAGAGAGCCGCCGCCGATGTCGAGCACCAGCAGCTTTCCCGCCGACCAGCCGAACCAGCGGCGGACGGCGAGGAAGGTGAGCCGGGATTCGTCGATCCCGGAAAGCACCTGTAGTTCGACGCCGGTCTGCTCCTGGACCTTCGCCAGGACCTTCGGGGCGTTCTTGGCTTCGCGGACCGCGGAGGTGGCGAACGCCATGACCTCTTCGCAGCCGAGCCGCGCCGCGGCCGCTTTCGCCGATTCGACCGCACGCACGAGGCTGTCCGCGCCCGCGCGGCTCAGGTCGCCGTTGCGGGTGATCTGCTCGGCGAGCCGGAGGACGGCCTTTTCGGAATGCATCGGGGTCGGGTGGGCGCCACGGTGGGCGTCGACCACGAGCAGGTGGACGGTGTTGGAACCGACGTCGAGTACCCCTAGGCGCACGAGCGTCTACGGTACCCGCCCCCACATCAGGTCACGAAACCGTAACCGTGATCTGTATCGCAGGGGCGGGTACCGGACCTGTCACGTCTCGAACTTGTAGCCCAGGCCACGCACCGTGACCAGATGCCGGGGCGATCCCGGGTCCGGCTCGATCTTCGAGCGCAGGCGCTTCACGTGGACGTCGAGCGTCTTGGTGTCGCCGACGTAGTCCGCACCCCACACCCGGTCGATCAGCTGCCCGCGGGTGAGCACGCGGCCCACGTTGCGCAGCAGGTACTCGAGCAGGTCGAACTCCTTCAGCGGCAAGGAGACCTCCTGGCCGTCGACGGTCACCACGTGCCGCTCGACGTCCATCCGCACCGGCCCGGCCGCCAGCACCAGAGGCGCCAGATCGCCTTCGGAGCCCGGCTCACCACCGCGGCGCAGCACCGCTCGCACCCGCGCGATGAGCTCACGGGCCGAGTACGGCTTGGTGACGTAGTCGTCGGCGCCGAGTTCCAGGCCGACGACCTTGTCGATCTCGCTGTCGCGCGCGGTCACCATGATCACCGGTACGGCGGAACGCTGCCTGAGCTGCTTGCAGACGTCGGTGCCGCTCATCCCGGGGAGCATGAGATCGAGCAGGACGATGTCGGCGCCGTTGCGGTCGAACTCCTCGAGTGCCTGCTGCCCCGTCACGGCGACGGCGGCGGTGAAGCCCTCTTTGCGGAGCAAGAACGCGAGCGGGTCGGCGAACGACTCTTCGTCCTCGACGATGAGAACCCTCGTCACAGGTTTCCTCCATGGTCGGGGCTTTCTTGCCCTGTTGCCACGAGACGGGGTGTCCGCTCGGGGGTCTTCTCCGGCCGGGACGCCGGCGGAGCCTGTTTCGCGGGCGCGGCCGGTTCGGCGGGGATGTGCGCGGGGATCCGCAGCGTGAAGGTCGACCCGGTGCCGGGACGGCTCCACAGGCCGACCGAACCGCCGTGGTTGGCGGCCACGTGCTTGACGATCGCCAGCCCCAGCCCGGTGCCGCCGGTCGCCCGCGACCGAGCCTTGTCCGCGCGGTAGAACCGCTCGAAGACGCGCTGCTGCTCGTCCTCCGCGATACCGATGCCGCGGTCGGTCACCGCGATCTCGACCTTCCCGTCGACCAGCCGCCTGCTGATCGACACCGGGCTGCCCGGCTGCGAGTACGCGACGGCGTTCTCCAGCAGGTTCGACAGCGCGGTGACCATCAGCGTCCGGTCGCCCTCGATGAGGAGCCCGCTGGCCGCGTCGGTGGTGATGGTGATCTCGGCGGATTCCGCCGAAAGCGTCGTCCTGCCGAGCGCCTCGCGGACGACGGCGTCGACCTCGACGACGTTCAGGTCGGGCAGCCGCTCGGCGCCCTGGAGCCGCGAGAGCGCGATCAGTTCGGTGACGAGCTGGCCGAGCCGCGTCGATTCGCGGAGGATCTTGCCGCCGAAGCGGCGGACCTCCTCGGTGTCTTCCGCGGCGTCGAGGACGGCCTCGGTGAGCAGCGCGATCGCGCCGACCGGCGTCTTCAGCTCGTGGCTGACGTTCGCGACGAAGTCCCGCCGGACGGCTTCCAGGCGGATCGCCTCGGAGTGGTCGACGGCCTCGACCACGGTGAACCCGTCGCCGAGCGGGCGGACCTCGCCGAGGACGGCCTCGGGCTGACGCCCCCTCGCCTCCAGCGGGGAGAGGTCGATCTCCATCGGTTCGTCGGTCTCGACCACCTGCTCGGCGGCCTTGCGGGCCCGCGGATCGGCCTGGTTGACCTTCACCAGCCCGAGCTCGTAGGCACGCGGGTTGTGCAGGACCATGTCGCCGAACTTGTTGAGCACGACGACGCCGTTGTTGCTGGACCGCACGAGGCGTTCGAGCAGTTCGGCCACGGTGGGGCCGGTCGGTCGCCGCTCCTCGCGGCGGGTGCGACCCCTCGCGATCAGGAAGCCGAAAACCACACCGACGATCAGTCCGCCGACGGCCATGGCGAGTGCAACAGGCGTGGTCACAGGGGAATCGTAAGCGCGTGGGTAGGCTTTTGGCCTAGTCCCGGCCGCGTACTCGTGATGCCTATGACACCTGGGGACGCCCTGTTCGCCTGCAGGTCAGGCCTCGTTCACGTGGCCGAGACCTCCCGGGTGAGACGGGTCACCCGAAACGGGGAGATCGGTGACGACTCTTGCCCGGATTCCGACTTTCGTCGTGACTCTCCGGACCGTGTTCCGCCCACTCACCGGCGAATAGCGACGTTCCCGTCACGGCTGCCGGGGAATGTTGGAAGACTGTCGCCGTGGAACTCGTCAGTGACATCTCCCTGATTCGCGGAGAAGAAGAGCTGTTCGACCGGACGGCTCATCTGTTCGTCGCGGCGACCGACATCGCGTGCGCGGCCGACGACCTCTACACCTGGGCGCTTTCCCGGCCGTCGCTCACGCGGCAGGGTGAGCGGCTGGTGCGCGACAAGCGGATCCGCAAGCTGTACCGCCCCGGTGTCCTGCTGAACGAGCAGACCGCGGAGCACCTGCATCACCTGTCCGGCCTCGGCGCGCAGATCCGGATCGGCACCGAGGAGATCAACGAGACGATCCTGCTCGACGAGCGGGTCGCGATCATGGCGGGCGACGAGGGCAAGGCGGTGCGCTCGTACAGCGTCATCTCGCGCCCCGAGCTGGTGCAGGGCATCCTGTCGCTGTTCGAAACCGCATGGCTGGCGTCCACCACCCTGGAGACGTTCGACGCGCGGTTCGCCGACATCCGGATGGAGGCACCGCAGATCCTCGAGTTCCTGACCACCGGCTGCAAGGACGAGAAGGCCGCGAAGAGCCTCGGCATGGGTGTGCGCACCTATCAGCGTCGCGTCTCGGAACTGCTGGTCGCGCTCGGCGTGACGTCGCGGCTCCAGGTCGACGCGCGGGCGCGGGAACTCGGCCTCTTGTGAAGCGCTGGGCGGGGCTCGCGGTACTGCTCGCGCTCGCGGGCTGCACCACCACGGTCTCCGGCACCGCCCGGCCCGAGCCGGAAACCCCGCCCTCGAACCTCGCGCTGATCGACCCGGTGCGGACGGCCGCTGTGCTCACGGCGGTGAAGACGGCCACCGAGGCGGTGTTCTCCTACGACAGCACGGCCGTCCCCGCCTACGAGAAGGCGATCGACGGCAACCTGACGCCGGGCGCGCGCGAGGAGCTGGCGAAACTGTTCGCCGAGGTCCGGAAATCGGCGGAACCGATCAAACTCGTGACGAGGGTGATCGTCTCGGCCGCGGTCGAGGAGACGCCGGACAAGGCGCGGGTGCTGACGGTGCTCGACCAGAGCAGCACCAGAGCGGGCGCCACCAGCAAGGGCATCGCGTCGGTGCTGCTCGCGACCGTGCGCGAAGGCGACCGCTGGCGGATCGGGAAGGTCGAGGTGAACCCGTCCGCGCCCTCGCCCGCGGCGGAGAAACCGGGCGCCGGCGACCGGGTGTTCGCGAGGGTGCGGGATTCCGCCCGCGACGGCGCCCTCCGCGCCGCGGAAACCCTGCTGAACGTGGACCCGGCCGACCCCGAAGGCACGTACGCCCGCTACGAGTCGGTGTCCACCGGACCGTTGCTGACCCAGTTCCGGCAGGACAAGGCGACGCGGCTGAACCAGATCCGGTCCGGGGGCACGAAGGCGTCGCCGTCGCCGAACCCGGCCGCCGCGGTCATGGAGGTCGTGGACGACAAGGCGAGCGTGCTGCTCTTCGCGACGACGGACGTCACGGACGCGGCCGGGCAGGCGACGAAGCGGTACCTGCCGATCGTCCTGCGCCTCCAGCGGCTGCCCGAGGGGTGGAAGGCCGCGGGGGTCGAATCGGTCCAGCCGCTCCCCTGACGCAATTCGTCCTCTGAATGCGGTGGTTCGAGAGCGAACTACCGCATTCAGAGGACGAAATGCGTGGGTCTAGCGGCCCTGGTTCGCCACGGCGGCCGCGGCTTCCTTGGCGGCCTCCGGGTCCAGGTAGGTCCCGCCGGCGGTGACCGGCTTGAGGTCTTCGGTGAGGTCGTAACGCAGCGGGATGCCGGTCGGGATGTTGAGCCCGGCGATCGCGTCGTCGGAGATGCCGTCGAGGTGCTTCACCAGTGCCCGCAGCGAGTTGCCGTGCGCGGCGACCAGCACGGTCTTGCCCGCGCGCAGATCCGGCACGATCGCGGACTCCCAGTACGGCAGCAGCCGCGCGACGACGTCCTTGAGGCATTCGGTCAGCGGGGCGGCGTCACCGAGGTCGGCGTAGCGCGCGTCGCCCACCTGGCTGAACTCGTCGGCCGGGTCGATCGGGGGCGGCGGGGTGTCGTAGGAGCGGCGCCAGAGCATGAACTGCTCCTCGCCGAACTCGTCGAGGGTCTGCTTCTTGTTCTTGCCCTGCAGCGCGCCGTAGTGCCGCTCGTTGAGGCGCCAGTCGCGTTTCACCGGGATCCAGTGCCGGTCGGCGGCGTCGAGCGCCAGGTTGGCGGTCGAGATCGCCCGGCGCATCAGCGACGTGTGCACGACGTCCGGCAGCAGACCGGACTCCGCGAGGAGCTGCCCGCCCTTGCGCGCCTCCTGCTCGCCCTGCTCGGACAGCGGCACGTCCACCCAGCCGGTGAACAGGTTTTCGGCGTTCCACGTGCTCTGCCCGTGACGCAGCAGCACCAGAGTCCCAAGCTCAGCCATGGGGTTCAGCCTGCCAGAGCGAGCGGAAGCGCCGGTCAGAGGGCCGCGCTTCGCCTTGTTTCTACGGAGAGTGCGTTACCGGCGAGTAACACCTTCACCCGTCCAGAAGACGGGTTGCCAACAAGTCCCGATCTCCGGAAATCGGACTGCACTCCGTTATCCCCATTTTCCAAGTTCACTCGAACGGAGTAACCGGTAGTCTTGTGATTACAGGTGGAGATCTGACAGGTTGGCTACGTCCCGCGCGGCCGGATTCCACGCACTCCCCGGTTCGACGCGGGTGACGACCGCGACTCGTCTCCCCCCTGCCGAGTCGCGGCGCCCGCCGGCCCCGTTGGCATCCCCCTCGTCACCGGGTCCACCTTGGCGGGAACTTCAGCGGGGCGGCTCGAGATCGCGACTCCCCCCTCCCTCGAGCCGTCCCGCCTGTTCTCTTCGGGGCCCAGTCCCGCACACGCGTGCTTGAAGACCGAACACGCGTGCTTGGGGCCGGAACTCACGCTTCAGTCCAGCGGAGGCGCGGACGGCAGATCCGAGGCGGTCGCCATCGCGGGCTCCGCCGGACGGCGCCGCTTGCGCAGCCACCACACCAGCGCGGCCGCGGGGACACCGAAGACCAGCAGGAACGGCGCCATCGCGCCGAGCACGGTCAGCAGGCCGCCGCCGAAGGTCAGGAACGCGTCCCAGCCGTCGGCCAGCCCGCCGAGGAACCCGCTGCGGGATTCCTCCGCCGCCGCGACGGTCTCGGCCTTCACCTGCAGGGAGATCGTCGACATGGCGACACTTCCGGCCAGGCTCTCGCGCCGCTTCTGGAGCGACTCGAGCTCGGCCTCGCGGCTGGTGAGCTCACTCTCGACCGACGCGATCTCCGAGACCGACGTCGCCCTCGCGAGCAGCGCACGGATGCGCTCGACGCTCGCGCGCTGGGTGGCCAGCCGTGAATCGACGTCGACCATCTGCTCGGTCACGTCCGTCGCGGTGACCTCGCGTTTGACCTGCTTCCCGAGCTTCCCCAGCTGATCCAGCACGCCGTCGAGACGCTCGGCCGGCACGATGACGTTGACCGACGCCCGCTTCTCCTGGGTGCTCTCCTGCCCCGTGTAGCCGGCGGCGCCCTGGGTGATGACGCGCACCTGCGAGATCACGTCGGCGACGTTCGGCGCGGTGAGCTCCAGGCTCGCCGTGCGCACCAGCTTGCGGTCGGCGATCCCCGGCTGCCCCGCCGGCGCCGGGGCCTTGCCCGAACCCGCCTTGCTGTCGGTGGCCTCCTTGTTCGGCGTCCCCTGGTTCGGCGCCGCCTGCTTGGTGTCGGCCGACATCGGCATCGCGGCGGATTCACCGCCGGAATCGTTCGCCGAGCAGCCCGCCAGTGCCAGCACGATGCCGGCGGCGGCGACCCATCTCACTCGCTTGCGCATCAAGACCGTCTCCCTCCAGTGTCGCGGAAAGAGACGGAGCCGGATCCGGTGCCGTTGCACCGTTCGGGTCACGAGTCGGTCAAGGCTCCGGGTTCGTGTCCGTTCGAAGGCTCGACGAGATGTTTGAACGCCTGCAGGTTCGCCAGCGATTCGCCGCGGGAAACGCGCCAATCCCACTCGCGTTTGATCGATTCCGCGAATCCGAGTTCCAGCAACGTGTTGAAATCGCCGTCGGCGGCTTCCAGCACCTGCCCGAGGATCTTGTCCAACTCGGACTCGGTGACCGTGTCCAGGCCGAACCGGCCGACCAGGTAGATGTCGCCCATCGCGTCCACGGTGTAGTGCACGCCGTACAGCTTCGCGTTGCGGCGCAACAGAAACCGGTAAACGTCCTCATGGGACTCATCGGGACGGCGGCAGACGAAGGCTTCGACGGCGAAGGCGTGGTCCCCGGCGACCAGCCAGCAGTTGGTCTGCAACTTCTTGGTACCGGGCAAGGTGACGAAGTACTTTCCCTCGCCACGCCTTTCGTATTCCAGGCCCGCATTGTCCAAAGAGGACCGCAAGGTCTCGTCGAGCGTCAAACCGCCACCTCCGCGCGCTGTTCGAGGGCACGCCGGAACGCGCCGGTCGCCTGAGCGTACGTGTCCAGCAGCCGGTCCGTCGTACGGCGCCAGGAGAAGCGCCGCGCGTGGACGACGGCGTTGGCCGAAAGTTCGGCACGCCAGCCGGGCCGCAGCGCGACATTCGCGAGCGCACCGGCCCAGTCCTTCGCGTCGTGCGAAGGCACGAGCAGCCCGGAGACCCCGTGCGGGACCGCGACCGGCAGCCCGCCGACCTCGGCCGCGATCACCGGCGTCCCGCAGGCCTGCGCCTCGAGCGCGACCAGCCCGAACGACTCGTTGTAGCTCGGCACCGCGACGATGTCGGCCGCGCGGTAGACGTTGACCAGCGACTGGCCGGGCTGCGGCGGCATGAACCGGGTCTGCTCCTCGATCCCGAGGGAGACGGCCAGTTCGCGCAGGGCCTGCGGCTGCTCCAGCCCGGTCCCGGACGGCCCACCGACGATCAGCACCACCAGCCGCGACGCCAGCTCCGGCCGCTCGCGCAGCATTTCGGCCGCGGCGAGCAGGAGGACGTCCGGCGCCTTCAACGGCTGGATGCGGCCGGCGAAGGCCAGCACGATCGCGTCCTCCGGCAGGCCCAGGGCCCTGCGCGCGGCGGGCCGGGAACCGGGGGTGAATCGGTCGAGGTCGACGCCCGGCGGGATGGCGTGCACGGCGTGCGGGTCGGCGTCGTACAGCTCGATCAGCTCGCGGGCCTCGACGCGGGTGTTCGCGACCAGGCAGTCCGCCTCCTCGACGACCTGCTCCTCGCCGATCACGCGGGTGCGCGGCTCCGGGGTGTCGCCTTCGGCGAGCGCGGCGTTCTTGACCTTGGCCAGGGTGTGCGCGGTGTGCACCAGCGGCACGCCCCAGCGGTCGCGGGCGAGCCAGCCCGCCTGACCGGAAAGCCAGTAGTGCGAATGGATGAGGTCGTAGTAGCCCGGCTCGTGGAACGCCTCGGCCCGCAGCACCCCGGCGGTGAACGCGCACAGCTGCGCGGGCAGCTCGTCGCGTCCCAGCGGCTCGAACGGCCCGGCCGGGATGTGCCGGACCACCACGCCGGGCGCCAGCTCGGCGATCGGGGGCTGATCCGAGGACGTCGCCCGCGTGAACACCTCGACCTCGACGCCGCGGCGGGCCATCTCGGTGGCCGTCTGGCTCACGTAGACGTTCATGCCGCCGGCGTCGCCGGTACCCGGCTGCTCCAGCGGAGAGGTGTGCAACGACAGCACCGCGACGCGCCTGGGCGCGGCGTCGAACCCGTGCAGAGGGATCGTCACCTGGTCAACACTCCCGAAGTCCTACTGATCGGCGAACCGGCGCAGTAGATCACCGAACTCGTCCGCCGCTTCGGCGAACGGCAGATGCCCCACCTCAGGTAGCCAACGCACGACAGCCCCCTGAATCTTCCCCGCCGCGTATTCCGCCGACGTCGGATCGATCACAGCGTCCGCGAGACCATGGACGATAAGTGCCGGTTTGTCCAGATCGCGAAGGACGTCCTCGCTCCCGATGTCGCGCCGGAACAGCGCGGAACGCACCGCGGGTGGAGTGGAAAGGCACGCGCCGAGCAAGGACTGGGTGAGCGTGCCGGACACCGGGGCGGCGGTCATCCGCTCGCTGAACTGCACCAACGCGGGAATCGCGACCGCCGGATCGTCCGCCAGCACCGCCGGGATGGCCTCGCGCATGGCGGGCCCGACCTTGCCGCCGGGCCGGTTCTTGCCGATCTCTGTGATGGCGCCCACAAAGACGACGCCGCCGAGCCTCGACGAGCCGTGCACGCGGAGGTAGTCGGTGATCACGAGCCCGCCGTAGGACCAGCCGACGACGATCGCGTCTTCACCGGCGAAGTCGAGGACCGAGGCGAGATCTTCGGCCCAGACCCGCGGATCGTCGTAGCCGGCGGAGGGCACCTCGGAATCGCCGTGCCCGCGCAGATCCATCGCGACCAGGCGAAACCGCTCGCTGAGCGTGGGATCCGCCAGCTGCGGCGCCCAGGCCTTGGCGGACTGGGCCCAGCCGTGCACGAACACGATCGGACGGGTGTTCTCGGCGCCCTCGACCCACAAACCGATGCGGGTCCCGCCGTAGCCGACTACCTCGGTCTTCATGCGTCGCACTTTATGAGGTCGGCCGGGGTGGTCGTGGGGGGGGGTTTTGGTTTGGAACCCCAAAACCCCCCCCCACCAAACTTGCCCGACGGTCCACCCAACCCTTCGTCCCCCCTTGTCC
>NZ_JBWKEB010000001.1:860389-937505 GCF_056435665.1 Amycolatopsis sp. NPDC043887 | reverse complement strand
AGAGCCTTTCAAACCCAAGAGGTGAAAGGGCCAGGTTTGGGCTGGGGAGGCCCGCCGGGGGGGGGGGGGGGGGGGGGGGGGGTTTGGGGGGGAAAACCAAAAACCCCACCCACGACCACCTGTACCGAACGGCCACCCGCGCCCTCGCTACTTGATCGCCGAGAGGGCCTTCCACGACTTCCAGTCGTAGAACCAGTCCTTGACGTCCGATTTGGTCGGGCTGCTCAGTTTCGAACCGGTGATCTCGACCGGGTCGCCGATCATGGCCGAATCGAAGTACTTCTTCGCGTCCGCGTCGAGCAGGTTCACGCAGCCGTGCGAGGTGTTGGCCTTGCCGATGTTCGCCGCGTTGTCCTGGTTCTCGTGGATGTACTCGCCGTTGTTCGAGATCCGGCAGGCCCACTTCTTGTTGACGTTGGTGTAGCCGTAGCGCGCGTTGTCGAACCGCGCCGTCGGCTCCTTCGTCATCACGATGAACGTGCCGTTCGGGGTGTTGCGCTGGACGTCGGAGTCGAGCCCGTTCGAGCACGGGTAGCTCGCCGATTCCGCGCCGCCCCGGTAGACCTTCATCACGTGGTCCGGGGTGTTGATCTTGACCACCTGGTTGCGGCCGATCTTGAACTCGGTGGTCACGTCGGCCTTGCCGTACGCGCCGCCGCCGAGCGCGACACCGTAGAGCTTCGCCTCGACGTTGACCTTGATGTTGGCGGGCCAGTACTCCTTGGGCCGCCAGTCGACCTGCGTGTCCGACAGCCAGCCCCAGGAGCCCTCGACGTCCTTGTCGGTCTTCACCTTGAGTGCCTTTTCGGCGGCCGCCTTGTCCTTGACCGGGGACGCGAACTTCACGCTGATCGGCATCGCGACGCCGACCTCGGCGTCGTCGGTCGGGTTCAGCGTGGCGCGAACCTCCTTGGCGGGTTTGACCGTGCTGAACGAGCCCTTGAACTCGGCCGGCTTGTTGTCACTGCCGGTGGCCTTCGCGGCGTAGGTGTACGTCTTGCCGTAGCCGAGGACCTCCGTGCTGGTCCAGGTGAGCCCGTCGGGGGAAAGTTCACCCTTGACGTCCTTGCCGCTGTCCCCCGTGACCTTGACCTCGGTGAGCTTGCCGTCGGCGACCTTCACCACGACCGGTGTCACCACGGAGGCGTCCTTGGCGTCGGCGGCGGGTTCGGCGGTGATCTTGGCGACCGGGGCGGCGTTCTGCTCTCCGCCGCCGCTGCCTTCCGGCTTGGCGTTGCCGCCTTCACCACTGGAGCAGGCAGCGGCCAGCATGGCCGCCCCCGCGGCGAGCGCGGCCTTGAACACCGTGCGCCGTTCGATCACGTGTACCTCCCATGAAGATCCCCGTCTCCCCGCGAGCCCCTACCCGCTCAGCGCTGGGAACCTCTCCGACGTTACCCGCGGCGACGGAAGTCACCCGCGCCCCTTACGGGGATAGACGCACGGGACGGCGTGGGGTTGTTCACCACCCGCATTTAGTCCTCTGAATGCGGTCTTTGCGCGTGCAAGTACCGCATTCAGAGGACTAAATGCGGGCAGGGGTTCAGAGCGAGCAGTTGATGAGCAGGGGTTCCGGGTGCAGTGACACGCCGAAGCGAGCCTCGACGCCGTCGCGCACTTCGCGCGCCAAAGCGAGAAGGTCCTCTGTCGAGGCCTTGCCCCGGTTCGTGAGCGCGAGCGTGTGCTTCGTCGACAGCGAGACCCGGCCGCCGGGCCCTTCGTGGCCCTTCGCGAACCCGGCCCGCTCGATCAGCCAAGCGGCGGACAGCTTCGTACCGCCGGGCGCCGGGTACTGCGGCACGCGGACGTCCTCGCCTACGACGTCCACGATCCCCGCCAGCACCTTCGCCAGCCGTGCCTCACCGATGATCGGGTTGGTGAAGAACGAGCCCGCGCTCCACGTGTCGTGGTCGTCGGCGTCCAGGACCATGCCCTTGCCGCGACGCAGGCCGAGGACGGCTTGGCGTGCTTCGGCCGCCGGGACCCGGTCACCGATCTCGACACCCAGCGTGCGGGCGAGTTCGGCGTAGCGGATCGGAGCGGAGAGGCCGTCTTCGGTGACCTTGAAACGCACGGTGAGCACGACGCCCGCGTCGGTCCCCTTCAGGATCGACGTGCGGTAGCCGAAGCCGAGCTCGTCGGCGGTCAGCGTGCGGATCTCGCGGGTGGCACGGTCGTAGAGGTCGACCGAGACCAGGGACTCGGCCACCTCGCAGCCGTACGCGCCGACGTTCTGGATCGGCGTCGCGCCGACCGAACCGGGGATCCCGGACAGGCATTCGAGCCCGCCGACACCGTCGGCCACCAGGCCCTCGACGAAACCGTCCCAGTTCTCCCCCGCCGCGACCTCGACGAGATCCCCGTCACGTGTCCAGCCGGTGTTGCCGACCTTCAGCACCGCGCCATCGAAGCCGTCGTCGGCGACGACGAGGTTCGAACCGCCGCCGAGCAGCAGGACCGGCTCGCCCGCTTCGTCGGCCTCGCGGACCGCGTCGACCAGGGCCCGCGCGGTCTTCGCCTCGGCATAACGCCGTGCCGGACCGCCGAGCCGCAACGTGGTGTGGTCGGCGAGGGCGGCGTGCTGGGTGGGAGTTTCGGCAGTGCTCACGCCCGTGAACGGTACTGTCTGGCGCCATGGCCTCCCGTATCGAGCACCGATCGACGTTCTCCGCAGACCTCGCGACCACGTTCGACGCGGTCGCCGGCGAGGCGGCGCTGCGGGCGAGGCTGGAGGAGATCGGCGGCGACGACGCGGAGCTGCTGGAGTACGTCCCGGCCGGGGACGGCGTGCGCTACAAGCTGCGCCAGGGCATCAGCTCGGACAAGCTCCCGTCGGCCGTGCGGACGCTGCACCGGGGCGATCTGATCGTCGAGCGTGAGCAGACCTGGAAGACCGCCGGATCCGGCTACACCGGCACCGCGACGGCGTCGGTCTCGGGCGTGCCGGGCGAAATCACCGCGAAGACGTCGCTGACCGGCGAAGGTGAGCAGGTGACGCTGGTCAACAGCGGCGAGGTCAAGGTGCGGATCCCGTTCGTCGGCGGGAAGCTGGAAGGCGTGATCGCCGAACAGGTCACCAAGCTGCTGGAACGCGAGGCCGAATTCGTCGCGAAGTGGCTGGCCGAGCGCTGAAACCGGTCGGGGCACCGACACGGGGCACGACCAACCCCAACCGGCTCCGCCGCGTCGACCGCTGGCTCGCGAGCGACCCTGACGTGACCCGGCTGCTGCACCGCGCGGACGAACCGCTCGTGGTGGACCTCGGCTACGGCGCCTCACCGGTGACCACGGTCGAAATGGCGCGCCGGCTGCGCACGGTCCGGCGCGACGTCCGGGTGCTGGGCCTGGAGCTGGACGCCGAACGGGTCGCCGTCGCGCAAGCCGCCGTCGACCGGCCGTGGCTGGACTTCCGGCGCGGCGGCTTCGAACTCGCCGGGACGCGGCCGGTGCTGGTGCGCGCGTTCAACGTGCTGCGCCAGTACGATGAAGCCGAGGTCCCTGGCGCCTGGTCGCTGATGCTGGACGCGATGACGCCGGGCGGGCTGCTCGTCGAAGGCACCTGCGACGAGATCGGGCGGCTCAGCACGTGGGTCGCGGTCGGCTCCGGCGGACCGCGCAGCCTGACCCTGTCCGTCCATCTCGCCAGCCTGGAACGTCCGTCCACAGTGGCCGAACGACTGCCCAAGATCCTCATCCACCGCAACGTTCCCGGCGAACGTGTCCACGAGCTATTGTCTATTTTGGACATATGCTGGGCGACGGCGGCGCCGCACCAGAACTTCGGCGTCCGCGCCCGCTGGGCGCACGCCGTCCACCTCCTCACCGCCCGGGGCTGGCCGGTGCTGAACCGGCCGTCGCGGTGGCGGCTCGGTGAGCTCACCGTGCCGTGGTCGTCGGTCGCCCCGGACTAGGAATTCACCGGTCGAACCCCGCTCCGTCACCCCAAAGCGACCTGCGGTGATCACCATGGAACCGTGGAACTGCTGGAGTACGTCACCGAGCTGCTCGAGGGCACGCTCGGATCGCCCTGGCTGTGGGTGATCGTGTTCCTCGTGTCCGGGTTGGACGCGCTCCTGCCGTTCATGCCGAGCGAGACCACCGTCATCACCGTCGCCGTCCTGATCGGCACGGACTTCTCCCAGCTGGCGCTGCTCGCGCTGGTCGCCGCGCTCGGGGCCTGGCTGGGCGACTGTCTCGGTTACACCGTCGGCGCGGCCGCGGGTCCGCGAGCGCTCGCCCGCCTGCAGCGCGGCCCGGACGGGGTCCGGCGCTACGAATGGGCGAAGATCCAAGTGCGGCGCAACGCCGTCTTGCTGATCCTCGCCGCCCGATACCTGCCCGGCGGACGGGTCGCGAGCGGGCTCGCCAACGGCAGCCTCGGCTACCCGCCGCGCAAGTTCGTCCCGCTCGACGCCCTCGGTGCGAGCATCTGGGCGGTCTACAGCGTCCTCATCGGTCTCGTCGGCGGAGCGGCCTTCGCGGACGAACCGGAGAAGGGCCTTCTGCTGTCCTTCGCGCTCGGCCTGCTGCTGGTCGCGGCGATCGAGGTCGGGCGGCGGGTCCGAGTCCGGATACTGACCCGGCGCCGCGCCGCGGCCGAGACCAGCGACAATGGAGTCCGTGTCGAACCCTGAACGTCGCTATGTGATCTCCTTCGGCTGCCCTGACCGCACCGGCATCATCGCCCGTATCTCGGGTTTCCTCGCCGAGCACGGCGGTTGGATCGTCGAAGCGGCGTACCACACGGACCCCGACACCGGCTGGTTCTTCACCCGCCAGGTCGTGCGCGCCGACTCGCTCCCGTTCGACGCCGCCGAACTGCGCACCCGATTCGCCGACGTCGCGAAGTCGCTTTCGGCCGAGTCGAGCTGGCAAGTCAGCGACACCGGTGAGCGCCGTCGCGCCGTGATCCTCGTCTCCAAGGCCGGGCACTGCCTCTACGACCTCCTCGGCCGGGTCGCCTCCGGCGAACTGGACATCGACGTCGCCGCCGTCATCGGCAACCACGCTTCGCTGGGCGACATCACCCGCGCCCATGGCATCCCGTTCCACCACGTCCGGTTCCCCGCCGGTGACGCCGCGGCCAAGGCGTCCGCGTTCGCCGAAGTGCGGAAACTCGTCGACGAGCACGACCCGCACGCCGTCGTCCTCGCCCGGTTCATGCAGGTCCTGCCCCCGGAACTGTGCGCGGCGTGGGCCGGGCGGGCGCTCAACATCCACCACAGCTTCCTGCCGTCGTTCGTCGGCGCGCGGCCTTACCACCAGGCCCACGCGCGCGGAGTGAAGCTCATCGGCGCGACCTGCCACTACGTCACCGCGGACCTCGACGCGGGTCCGATCGTCGACCAGGACGTCATCCGCGTCGACCACGGCGATTCCGTCGAGGACATGGTCCGCAAGGGCCGCGACATCGAGAAGGTGACGCTGGCGCGCGGGCTGCGATGGCACCTGGAAGGCCGCGTGCTGGTGCACGGGAACCGGACTGTCGTGTTCTAGTGGTTCACTGGGGTCATGGGGACCTCAGAGATCAAAGTGATCGAGACGCGCGAAGCGCTGCGTGAACACCTCGGCCACCCGGCCGAGCGCACCAAGGGGAAGATCATCCCCTTCCTCGATCCGCACGCGCGCACGCTGATCGAACACTCGCCGTTCTACCTGCTGGCGACGGCGTCGTCCGACGGGACGTGTGACGTCTCTCCGCGGGGCGACCCGGCCGGTTCCGTGAAGGTGCTCGACGACAAGACGCTGGTACTGGCGGACCGGCCGGGCAACAAGCTGCTCGACAGCCAGACCAACATCCTCGAGAACCCGCACGCCGGACTGCTGTTCCTGATCCCGGGGATGAACGAGACGCTGCGGATCAACGGCCGCGCGAAACTGGTCGCGGACGCGCCGTTCTTCGACGACCTCGTGGTCAAGGGGAAGCGGCCCGCGCTGGCGATCATGGTCGAGGTCGAAGAGCTGTACATGCACTGTGCCAAGGCTTTCCTGCGGTCCTCGCTGTGGAAGCCGGAAACCTGGCCGGAGCGCTCCAGCCTGCCGACCGCCGGCCAGATCTTCCGTGACCAGATGAAGCTGGACATGTCGGCGGAGGCGCTGGACGCCGCGCTGACCGAAGGCGCGCTCACCACCCAGTACTGAGCCTCCGCGCGTGCAATGAAGGGGCCTTTCATCGCAAAATTTGCGATGAAAGGCCCCTTCATTGCACGTGAGGCGGGGTCAGACGCGGACCAGCATCTTGCCGGTGTTCGCCCCGCCCAGCAGGTCCAGGAAGGCCTGCGGCGCGTTGCGGATACCGTCCACAACGGTCTCCGAGTACTTGAGCTTCCCGGAGGCGACCAGCGGAGCGACCTCCTTCACGAACTGCGGCTGAAGCGCGTAGTGGTCGCCGACCAGCATGCCGCGCATGGTGAACCGCTTCGCGATGATCGACGCGAGATTGCGCGGCGCCGCGGCCGGTTCGGTGTTGTTGTAGACCGAGATCATCCCGCAGATCGCCATCCGGCCGTGCAGGTTGATCGAGTCGATCGCCGCTTCGAGGTGCTCGCCGCCGACGTTGTCGAAGTACACGTCGATGCCCTCGGGCGCCGCCGCGCGCAGCTGCTCGGCGACCGGGGCGTCCTTGTAGTTGAACGCCGCGTCGAAGCCCAGCTCGTCGGTCAGCCACTTGACCTTTTCGTCCGTGCCCGCGCTGCCGATGACCCGCTTCGCGCCCTTCAGCTTCGCCAGCTGGCCGACGACGGACCCGACGGCACCCGCCGCGCCGGACACGAAGACGGTGTCGCCCTCCTTGAACTCCGCGACTTCGAGCAGTCCGGCGTACGCGGTGAGCCCGGTCATGCCGAGGACGCCGAGGTACGCGGTGATCGGCGCGGCCTCGGGGTCGACCTTCACCGCGTGCTTCGCGGCGACGACTGCGTGCGAGCGCCAGCCAAGGCCGTGCAGCACGATGTCGCCGGGCTTGAAATCATCCACGGTGGACTCGAGCACTTCACCGACGGCGCCGCCGTGCATGACCTTGCCGACCTCGTACGGTTCGGCGTAGGACTTCGCGCTGCTCATCCGGCCGCGCATGTACGGGTCCACGCTCAGCACCTGGTTGCGGACCAGGATCTGCCCCTCGCCCGGCACCGGGATCTCGACGTCGGCGATCTCGAAGTTCTCGAGCGTGGGGACGCCGTGCGGACGGGAAGCGAGCCGGATCTCGGTTGCGTTCACGAGGTAACTCCAAGTCTGTTGCCCAAGCGGGGCGATCGCCCCGTATTCACGCCGGGTACAACGAGCGGACCGGGGCGGCCATTCCGGTTGTGGCGAGCACTACACGACCTCGGCGAGTTTGCCGAGCACTCCCTCGTAGATCCGCTTGAGCCCACCGGGCGCGAAGGTCTTCTCGAAGAAGCCGCCGATGCCGCCCGCGCCGTCCCAGGTCGTCTCGATGCGGACGACGCTGCCGCCCGGCACCTCGCGGACGGTCCAGGTGGTGACCATGCTGGAGTTCGCGTCGGTCTCGACGAGGGTGCCTTCGGACGGCTCGGTCACCGTCGCGGCGACGTCACGCACACGCTTCGACGTGGCCTGCAGCTTCCAGCGCGCCTTCGTGCCCGCGCCGGCTCCGCCTTCGGTGACCTCGTAGTCGCGGTAGTGCTCGGTCAGCAGCTTCGGCCGGGTTTCGGCGTAGTCGGCGACGAGCGCCCTGACCTTGTCCGCCGGCGCCTCGATGGTGCGCTCCGCGATGGCCGTGACCTTTCCCATCCCACTCCCTTTCACCCGTGGTGCAACGACAGCGTCCACGATTCCACCGACGCCCGCAGCCGGAGCGGGCGCCCCTCCTCCGACTGCAATGAAGGGGCCTTTCATAGCAAAATTTGCTATGAAAGGCCCCTTCATCTCACTTGCGAAGAGCCTCAGATGAGGGACTTCTCCTTCAGCCAGTCCTTCGCGACGTCGGCCGGCTTCTCGCCGTCCGAGTCGACGCGCTTGTTCAGCTCACGCAGCTGTACGGTGTCGAGGGCCTTGCTCACGGCATTGACCGCGGCCGCGAAGTCGGCGCCGCGTTCGTCGAGGACCTTCTTGTTCACCGCGGGCACGACGTTCTCGGTCGGCACGATGGCGAGGTCGTCCTCCAGCACCACGAACTGCGGGTCGCCGACGAGCGGGCTCACCGAGTCGACCGGGATGACGGTGACCTTGCCGGACCGCAGCTGCTCGACGCGCGGGCCCGCCTCCTGCACGGTCTGGAACGTGGCCTTCAGTTTGTAGACGTCCGTGAAGCCCTTGAAGCAGGGAAGCCGCTCCGCGCACTCCGGCCCGCCCGCGACGATGACGTTGTCGACCTTGGACAGGTCGCTGATCTTCTTGAGGCCCTTCTCCTTGGCGAGGTCGGCCTTCACGATGTAGGTGTTCTTGTTCTCCGCCGGCGACTGCTCCAGCAGGGCGATGCCGTCGGGCTCGAACAACTTCTCGAGCTGCTCGTGTTCGGCCTGCGCGTCCTTCGCGGCTTCCTTGCCGTATCCGGTGGTGATGGCGGCACCCTGGTATTCCGGGATGAACTGGAGTTCGCCGGATTTCAGCGCCGGGTAGATCAGCTCGCGCGAAGCGAGGTTCAGCTTGCGGGTGATCGGATAACCCTTGGCCTCCAGCGCGTTCGCGTACAGCTCGGCGAGGATCACGCTGTCGGTGAAGTTGAAGGACGCCACCACGATCGGTGCCCCGCCCTTGCTCTGCGCGGCCGGGGCCGCCGCGTCGTCGCCTCCCCCACAGGCGGTCATACCGAGGACGGCGGCGGCGAGCACCGCGCCCACTCGAACATTCCGTGTCCAGCGCACGTGCACACACTCCTATGACTCGTTCAGAGGAACGAACCGTATCCCCGGGTCACGACAGAATCCACATTTTGAGAGTTCCGCCCCTTCTGCTCCCAGAGAGCGGAATCCGGCCGCCCGATCGGGGTAAGGTCTGCCGGTGCGAGCCTCCTCCGTGTTCCCCGTTGCCACCCAAGGTGGACGGCCGCTCTTCGAGTGGCGGTGGGTGGACCGCCATCTCGACGAGATCTTCGAGCGGCTCGGCGAGCACCTCACGCTGACCGCGGCGGCGCTCGCCATCGGGCTGGTGGTGTCGATCGGTGTTTCCGTGGTTTCGCTGCGCCGCAGGTGGTTCTACGTCATCGCGCTGAGCACGGCGGGGTCGTTGTACGTCATCCCGAGCCTCGGTGCCTTCGCCGTGCTGGTGCCCTTCACCGGTCTGACGTCCTTCACCACCGCGGTGATTCCCTTGGCCACGTACACGTTGCTGATCCTCATCCGCAACATCGTCACCGGCGTCGAACAAGTACCCAAGGAAGTCCGCGAAGCCGCGATAGGCATGGGTTTCACGCGTTCGCGGTTGCTGTGGCAGGTCGAACTCCCGCTCGCGCTGCCGGTGGTGATCGCGGGCCTGCGGGTCGCGGCGGTGACCACGATCGGGCTCGTGACGGTGACTTCCATGCTCGGCAAGGGCGGTCTCGGGTACTTCATCCGCAACGGGATCCAGACCGCGACGCCGAACCCGACGTCGATCATCGTCGGCGTGGTGCTTTCCGTGGTGCTGGCCGTGGTGGTGGATCTGTTGCTGTGGCTCGGTGGGCGCGCGCTCGCGCCGTGGTCGCGGAAGGCGGCGTCGCGATGAGCATCATCGACCAGACCATCGAGTGGTTCGGCGAACCGAACCGCTGGAGCTGGACGGACCCGGCGGGCGTGCCGTACCGGACGGTCGAGCATCTGCAGTTCTCCTTGCTGGCGCTGGCGATCTCGGCCGTGCTGACGATCCCGCCCGCGTTATGGCTGGCGCACTACCGCCGCGCGCAGTTCCTCGCCACGAGCGCGGTGAACATCGGCCGCGCGATCCCCAGCTTCGGGCTGGTGATCTTGTTCTGGTTCCTGGCAGCCCGGCTCGAAGTCGACACGACGTTCTGGCCGTTGATGCTGGCGCTGGTGGCCTTGGCGCTGCCGCCGTTGTTCACGAACACCTACGCGGGCGTCGTCCAGCTGGAGCAGGAAACCGTCGACGCCGCGCGCGGAACCGGCTACCGCGAGTGGCAGATCATGCTGCGCCTGGAGTTGCCGCTCGCGTCTCCGGTCATCCTGGCGGGTGCCCGCGTCGCGTTCCTGCAACTGGTGGCGACGGTCGCGATCGGCGCGATCGTCAACGACGGCGGCGGGCTCGGACGGTACATTGTGGACGGTTTCGCCCTCGGCGAACCCGGCCACGGCGAGATCCTGGCGGGTGGCATCGCGGTCGTCGTACTGGCTTTGGTGTGCGAAGGCGTTTTCGCGCTCGTCACGCGTTGGGTGACCCCGCGCGGGCTGGCGATCCAGTCCCGCGCGGCTGCCCGCTCCTGAGCGTTCACCGCCGCCCACGCGAACGCCTGGAAGGCGTGCGCCAGCGGGATGATCTCACCGGCGCGGCCCAGCCCCGTCCGCGGCACGGCGGGGCGAGGAACGCGGCCTCGAAGGCCGAGGCCAGCGAGAAGTCCTTTGTGGACAGCCTCACTCGACGGGGCGCGCGAGCCCGTCGATCACCTCGGCACCGGGCAGGGCCGCGAGGGTCGCGCCCGAGATCAGCAGCTTACCGCCGCGGATACCGCTGCCGATGACCAGTTCGGGCTCGTCGGCGACGCGCTGGTCGATCAGGATCGGCCATTCCGAGGGCAGGCCGACCGGCGTGATGCCGCCGTACTCCATTCCGGTGAGCGAGACGGCCTCGTCCATCGGGGCGAAGGAGGCCTTGCGGACGTCGAGACGGCGCTTGATCACGCCGTTCACGTCGGCGCGGGTGGTGGCGAGGATCATCGCGGCGGCGAACCGGACCTCACCGGCGCGTTTGCCGGCGACGACGACGCAGTTCGCGGACGCGGAGAGCGGTGAGCCGTACGCCTCGCAGAAAGCGGCGGTGTCGGCCAGGTCGGCGTCGATCTCGACGACGCCGACGGCATCCGGATCGGGCAGGGCGGCGAGCGCCTTGGCGACGGGCTCGGCGAGCAGGTCCGTGCGGGAGAGGGCGGGGACGACGGTGAGGCTTCCGGCGATGGTCCAGTTAGTCACAGGGCCACCCTAATGTCGGCAGGGCGCCGCCCGGTAGAACACGCACGATGGGCGATCAGGGCGCCCTTCCACCGCGATAGCGGGGCCTTCGGCCGGGCGGGTTCACGCGTTCGGTGACTTGTCCGAGTACATCTCAGCTCCGCCGAACCGGCACTCGATCACCAGTTGCGGCCGCCGCGTTGCACCTCGATGAGCTTGGGGCGGACGTCCACGAGGTAGACCAGGACCGCGACCAGTGCGGGCAGCCACAGGATCATGCCGCCGCCGTAGAACTGGAAGAAGGTCAGCACCACGGTCGATCCGCCGGTGATGAGCATCCAGATGGGCTTGGTCTTCCGATCGGCGGCCGAGTACGCGTCCGCGCGCTGCAACAGCGCATGCACGAAAGCGAACAGCCCCGTCAGCGCGCCGCCCCAATGGATGGCGATGAGGATCCAGGTGGCAACGAACACGAACTCAGCTTACGTCAAACCGGGCGAATGACCCGGGCCCCCGGCACCGAAGCGGCGCCGGGGGCCCGGGAATTCACGCGGAACTTACTTCTCGGTGGTCTTCGGCGCGGTGGCCGGCTTCTTGGCGGCCGGGCTGGTGGTGGTACGGCGCGTCGTGGTCGTGGTCTTCGGCGCGGTCTTGTTGGCGACCTTGCGCGAAGCCGAACGCGTCTCGTGCGCGAGGTCGTCGCCGATCTCCTCGACCTCGTCGGCGATCTCGCCGGCGAGCTCGGTCACCTTGCGAGCGGTCTTCTCGCCGGCGGAACGGGTGCCCTTGGTGACCTTGCCGAGCACGGTGTCGATGCGCTCACGGGCGTCGGTGGTCGCGCCCTCGACGCGGTCCTGTGCGGTGCTGATCGCGTCTTCGAGCTGCTCGATGGCCTTCTTGACCTGCGGCTGCGCGGCGATCTTGTCCCACGCCTGCTCACCGGACTCGGCCAGCTTGTTGTACAGCTTCAGCGCGGCTTCGGTGTACTCGTCGATGACCTTGCGCAGCTCGGCCGGGTCCAGCTTCTCGCGGAGACCCTCGACGTCGTGCGGGAGCTCTTCGATGTTCTTGCGGGCGGTCTCGCTGCCCTCGACGACCTTCTCCTTGGCCTTGGACACGGCGTCGACGACGGCCTGGCCGGCCAGGTTGCCGGCACCCAGGGCGGCCAGCAGCGGCGTGCGGACCTGGTCGAGGGCGGTGTGCTTGCGGTCGGTCTTGGTGGCCGTGGTCATGCTGACTCCTTGGTTTCTGTGACTTGGTCTTCGGTTTTCGCCTTGGCCGCCTGCTCGGGTTTCGCGGCGGCGTTCTCGCGGCGGAACGATTCGTAGACGTCGAGCAGGACCTGCTTCTGCCGTTCGGTCAGCTCGGTGTCGGCGCGGATCGCGTCGCCGACCGGGCCGCCCATGGGCAGATCGAGGATTCCCGCTTGCACGTAGAGCGCCTCGGCCGAGATTCGCAGGCCCTTGGCGATCTGCTGGAGGATCTCCGCGCTGGGCTTGCGGACCCCGCGCTCGATCTGGCTCAGGTACGGATTGGACACGCCGGCGAGTTTCGACAGCTGCCGCAAGGAGATCTTCGCGTTGCTGCGCTGCTGGCGGATGTACTCGCCGATGTCGGAAGCGATGTCCGCGACCTTCTCCATCGGTCCACCCGATGCGGGCTGATCCCGGTCGATGTCTGACATCGGTCACCTCCTCGCGACGTCGTCAACGCTACGCGCGGGTGCTAGCAATTGCAAGCACTCTGCTTGCAACCATCGGGTGTGTTGGTGCTCACCCCGCTACCGTGGGGGGATGTCGAACGCGACGCGGCTGCGGCGGCGCCTCGTCGAGCATCTGCTCGCCGAGGGCGTGCTGCACGACGCGCGCTGGATGACCGCGTTCCGCTCCGTGCCGAGACACGTCTTCCTGCCGCGGTTCTTCGTCCCGGCGGCGAACGGCTGGGCCGCGGTCGAAAGCGGCGACGACGAGTGGCTCCGGCGCGTGTACTCCCCCGACGTACTGGTCGTCCAGCTCGACGACGACTCCGGGCTCTGGGAACGGGCGCGCTATCTCGGCGCCCAGCCCGGAACGCCGACGAGTTCGTCCAGCCAGCCGTCGATCATGGCGATCATGCTCGAAGAGCTCCGGGTCGCCGACGGGCATCGCGTACTGGAGATCGGCACGGGCACCGGTTACAACACCGCCCTGCTGTGCCATCGGCTCGGTTCCGGGCTCGTGTACACAGTGGACATCGACCCGGTGCTGGTCGACGCCGCGCGCAAACGCCTGGCGGAGATCGGGTACGCGCCCTCGTGCGCGGCGGCCGACGGCGCCGATGGCTTCCCGGCGGGCGTGCTCTACGACCGGGTGCTGTGCACGTGCTCGGTGTCGTCGATCCCGCCCGCGTGGCTGGCGCAGACGATGCCGGGCGGGCTGATCGTCACCACGCTGCACCGGCCGATCGGCGGCGGACTCGTCCGGATCGTCGCGGGCGAAGGCGCGACGGGACACGGGCGGGTGCTCGCCCGTGACGGTCGCTTCATGCCGCTGCGCGCGCACCGCTTCAAGCCGTCGAAGGCGCTCGAAGGTGATGTCTCCTGGCGGCCGACCCGGCTGCCGATGGGCGTGCTCACCGAAGGCCGCAGCCGCTTCGAGTTCTTCGCCGGGCTCCACCTTCCGGGCGTGACGGCCGCGCGGACGGGCCAGAGCACCACGCTGGTCCATCCGGACGGCTCATGGATGCGCCATCGGCAGCGGGGCAGCGAGTTCGAAGTGGCCGAAGGTGGCCCGCGGCGGCTGTGGGAGATCGTCGAAGTGGCGCACGAGGACTGGCTCGGCCTCGGCGAGCCGGGGCGGGACCGGTTCGGGCTCAGCCTCGACGGCGAGGACCAGGTGATCTGGCTGGATTCACCCGACGGCCGCACTTGGCCGTTGCGTCCCTGAAAGCAGGCCTCGCACCCACTTCTCGACGTGGTCGACGGCGTCGTCCACCGGGATGCGGGTGGTGTCGAACAACTCGACCGGCGGATCCATCGAGGGCGCTTCCGCTTGCAGCCACTCGTTGAACTCCAGCATCTCCTCGACCCGCTCCTCGTCCCACTCGCGCCAGGCGGGCCGCGCCAGCAAACGCTTGCGCAGGGCGTCGGGCTCGCTGACGAGGGCCAGGTAGTGGATGCCGGAGAAGAAGACGCGCTCGGGCAGCCGCTCGAACTCGGGCGGCGCGACGGTGCCGCAGAGCACGACCGGCCGCCCGTTCTGGTGCAGCATCGCCGCCATCCGCAGCCAGGTCGAGCGGAACGCGGGATGGCCGGGGACGTCGTCCCGTAACGCCCCGGTCCACAACACGTCCTGCTCGACCACGAGCGCGAGATCGCCGAGTCGTTCCGCGAGCCGCGGCCCGACCGTCGACTTGCCGGCGCCGCTCGGCCCGGTCAGCGCGAACAGCGGAAGGCGCCGGAACGGCCACTGGTGCGCGCATACCGCGCACACCAGCAGCCCGTTCTCGACTCGTGGCCGTTCGGCGCGATCACCGCAGGCCGGGCAGATCTTGAGATCGAGGACCACGGTCAGTCGAAGAGGCCCTCGAGGAAGCCGCCCTTACGACGCTTGTGACCATAGCCGTGCGGCGAGTCCGCGTAGCCGCCGCGGTAACCCTTGGGCGAGTCGGCGTAACCACCCCGGTAGCCCTTCGGCGAGTCCGCGTAGCCGCCGCGATGGGGCTGCGGGGAGTCCGGCCGTCCGTAGTGCGGAGCCGGCGCGTGTCCACCTCCCTGGTACGGCGGGGGCGGCTGGTGCCCGCCACCGTAGTACGAGTTCTCGGCACCGGCGATGGCTTCCAGCTCACCCCTGTCCAGGAAGATGCCGCGGCACCCCTGGCACTGGTCGATGTGGATGCCGTTCTTGTCGACGGTCTTCATGACGTTCTGGCACTTCGGACAAATCACGTATCAGAGATTACGCATTTTTCTCGTCCGAGGTCAGCAGGCGCACAGGCAAAACGGGTGCCCGGCCGGATCCGCGTACACGCGGAAGGTCTCCGGGGAGTCGTCGAGCAGCTTCGCGCCGATGGCCAGCGCTCGCTCGTGGGCGGCCTCCATGTCGGCGACGTCGAGGTCGACGTGGGCCTGCTGCGGGTTCTCGGCGGACGGCCATGCGGGCGGCCGGTAGTCGGGCACGCGCTGGAACGAGAACCGAGCGCCGCCCTCCGGGTTCCGCAGAGTCACCCAATGGCCGTCTTCGGCGACTTCGGCCGCCTTCCAGTCGAGCAGCTCGCGGTAGAACTCCGCCAGCGCGACCGGGTCCGGGCAGTCGAGGGCCACCGCGCCGAAGGTCGGTACCGCACCCATGGTTCAGCCTCCAGAGGGATCGAGTAACCAGTGAAATGAGTATGAAGGTTATCGGAGCCGATGACAACCGGTCTCGCCCGTACACTGGGCGAGGTGAACACCGACGCGTCCCTGGTGGTCGAGTTTCTGAACACGGTGAACGTCGAACGCGGCACCGACCTCCTGGACGATCTGGAGTCCTGGCAGCACTGGGCCCGGGATCACCGGCTTCGCGCGGATACCCCCGCGGCCGCGCGCGAAACCCGGGACGCGCTGCGCGCCGCGATCGGCGACCCGCGGCTCCCACGGCCCGGCCTGCGCGCGCCGGCGGAGATCGTCCTCGGCCCGGAAGGCCCGCTGCTGGTCTCGGAAACGGTCTGCGAGGCGGTGATGGCGGCGTCGACCCGGCTGACCGTGCTCGGCGAATGGATCCGGCTCAAGATCTGCCCGGCGGACGACTGCCTGTGGGCGTTCTACGACGAATCGCGGAACCGGTCGAGGACGTGGTGCTCGATGCGGGCCTGCGGGAACCGGGAGAAGGCGCGGGCCTGGCGGGCGCGGACGGCGGACATCTCGACCTGAACGGCGGATCTCGCGTGCCTGGACCCGTCACACGCGTGCTCAGAGACGGATCTCGCGTGCTTGGGGGCGTCACGGCTTCAAGCACGCGAGATCCGGCTTCAAGCACGTGAGATCCGGCAAGCGTCGTGACCCGCCGGGGACGCGCGACCACAACTTCTGGTGTCACCCACCCCCGAGTTACCCCCAGGGGTTGTGCACACCGTTAGGCCAAAAACGTGAAAAGCTGTGGATAACCCTGGGGATGACTCCACTTCCTGTGGACAACTCCCGGTGAGGCCTCCGGAGTGTGGTATACGCGCGGCGGCTCAGAAGAGCAGCTGCGCGACCGCGTAGATGACCAGCCCGGCGAGCGCGCCGACCACCGTGCCGTTGATCCGGATGAACTGCAGATCCCGGCCGACCTGGAGTTCGATCTTGCGCGAGGTCTCCTCGGCGTCCCAGCGCTCCACGGTGTCGGTGATGATCGTGGTGATCTCCTTGGAGTAGTGCGTGACCACGTAGGCCGCCGCGCCCTCCACCCAGGTGTCCACTTTGGACCGGATGTGGTCGTCGGAGACCAGCCGCCCGCCGAGGGTCTCGAGGCCGGTGCGCACACGGCGCCGCAGTTCGCTCGACGGGTCCTCGGCGGCGTTGAGCAGCATCTCCTTCGCCGTCGCCCACGCCGAGCCGATCAGCTTCTGCACCTCGTCGTGCCCCAGCATCTGGGACTTGACCTGCTCGGCGCGCGCCATCACCTCGGGGTCGGTCTGCAGGTCCTGGGCGAACTCGCCGAGGAACTTGTCCAGCGCCAGCCGCATGGGGTGGTTGACGTCGGTCTTCACCGCCCAGACGAACGACAGCACCTCGCCGTAGACCTTGTCCGCGAGCATCTCGTCGACGAACTTCGGCGACCAGCTCGGCGCCCGGTCCGAGACCACGCGCAGCATCGTCGTGTGGTTGTCCCGCACCCATTCGTAGGCGCGGTCGCACATCAGGTCCACCAGCTTGTGGTGCGCCCCGTCGGCGAACACGCCGGCCAGGATCTTGCCGAGCGGAGGACCCCACGGCTTGTCCACGATCCGCTTGACCACGGCCTGTTCCATGATCGCCTGGACGTCTTCGTCGCGGAGCACCTTGACCGCCGCCCGCACGACGGTGGCCAGCTCCGACGTCACCCGCTCCGCGTTGGCGGGCTGCGAAAGCCAGCCGCCGAGCCGCTTCGAGACTTCGACCCGGCTCAGCTTCTCGCGGATCACGGACTCGGACAGGAAGTTCGAGCCGACGAAGTCACCGAGGCTGCTGCCAAGGGCGTCCTTCTTGTTCGGGATGATCGCGGTGTGCGGGATCTTGATCCGCAGCGGATGCCGGAACAGCGCCGTCACCGCGAACCAGTCGGCGAGCGCGCCGACCATCCCGGCTTCGGCGGCGGCGCGGACGTAGCCGACCCAGGCCGGCCAGCCCGCGGCTTCGGCCCAGCTGGTCAGCAGGAAGATCACCGTCGCGCCGAGCAGGAACGACAGCGCGACCATCTTCATCTTGCGCAGGCCGCGGCGCTTCTCCTCCTCGGCGGCGGTTCCACCGGGCGGATCGGCTGGGGTCACCTTGGCGGGCGTCAGTTGCTCCACACCGCCATTGTCCGTGAGGATGGCTGATCGTGCGCGAACCTGTCCTCGTACCCCGCCTCCAGCCCTTCACGTCGACCATCTTCGCGGAGATGACGGCACTGGCCGTCCGTCACGAAGCCGTCAACCTCGGCCAGGGTTTCCCCGACACCGACGGGCCCGCCGGAATGCTCGACGCCGCCAAGAACGCGCTGTTCGGGGGTGCGAACCAGTATCCGCCGGGACCGGGGCGTCCCGAACTGCGCGCGGCGATCGCGCGGCACCGGCTGCGGTACGGCACCGCGTACGACCCGGACACGGAGATCCTGGTCACCGCAGGCGCCACCGAGGCCATCGCGGCGTCGCTGATCGCGCTGACGCAGGCGGGTGACGAGGTCATCGTCATCGAGCCCTACTACGACTCGTACGCGGCCGCGGTCGCCATGGCGGGCGCGGAGCGGCGTGTCGTCGGCCTGGTGGAACGCGACGGCCGGTTCGCGCTGGACATCGAGGGCCTGCGCGCCGCGGTGACCGACCGGACCAGGGCGATCCTGATCAACTCGCCGCACAACCCGACCGGCACGGTGTTCACCCGCGCCGAGCTGGAAGCCGTCGCCGCGCTCTGCGTGACGCACGATCTGATCGCGATCACCGACGAGGTGTACGAGCACCTGGTCTTCGACGACGCCGAGCACCTGCCGCTGGCGACCTTTCCCGGTATGCGCGACCGGACCGTCTCGATCTCCAGCGCGGGCAAGACGTTCAACTGCACCGGCTGGAAGATCGGCTGGGTCTGCGCGAGCCCCGAACTGGTCGCGGCGGTGAAGGCGGCGAAGCAGTTCATCACCTTCGTCTCGGGCGGCCCGTTCCAGCCTGCCGTCGCCCACGCGCTGGACCACGAACTGCCGTGGGCCGAAGACCTGCGTACGAGCCTCCAGGACAAGCGGGACCGGCTCTCGGCGGGGCTCGCGGAAGCCGGGTTCGCGGTCCGGCCGACCGCCGGGACGTACTTCGTCTGCGTCGACGTCCGGCCGCTCGGGTTCGACGACGCCGCGGAACTGGCCTGGGAGCTCCCCGAACGGGTGGGCGTGGCGGCCGTGCCCGTAAAGGTGTTCACCGATCACCCGGAAGAGTGGAAACACCTCTTGCGTTTCGCGTTCTGCAAACGCAACGAGGTCATCGACGAAGCGGTCACCCGATTGCGCAAACTTCGGTGACTCGTCCGATGTTCACGCCCAGCCGCTCTTTTCGAGCGTCCGTCTGAGCCGGTCCAGACACCGTCTTCGCAGCCTGCCCACACTGGCCGGACTGATGTCCAGCTCACCCGCGAGCTGGGCGTAGGACAGCTCCGGCCGGTACGCGAGGAGCCGCATCATCCGCCGATGCGAGTCCGGCAGACGATCGACCGCCGCCCAGAGCGCGCGATCACGTTCGGCACGGACGACCTCGGCCTCCGGGGTCGTCTCCTCGTCGGGCAGCGGGCGCGGCGTTTCGCGCCTGGTCCTGGTGATCATCCGGAGCGCGCGGCGCCGCGCGGTGGTCGTCAGCCAAGCACCGAGCTTCGCTTCGTCGCGTAGTGCGCCGGGCGCACGAAGCAGTTCCAGCCACGCGTCCTGACAGACGTCCCTGGCGTCGGCTTCGCTCAGCCGATACGCCTTCAGCGTCCTGAGCACCGCCGCCGACAGCGCGTTCACGTCCCACATCCCGGACCCTTCCCTCCCGGCGGCTCGCGTCCGCCGAGCCGCTCACCGAACGCGACTTCGACGGCACGCACCGCAGCAGGGATCCGGAAAAGGTCAGGTCACCGAGGATTTGAGTAGTTCCACCTCTCACCGGATGGCCGCCGGGCACATACCGAGAGTGATCAACTCCGGTACTCCAGGCACCGGAGCCGGTTGCGTCGTTCCGCCTAACGGGCTGGATCGACGGCGGCTGAAGTGAAACACTCCCCTCCGGTGCTAAAACTGGTGCAGCCCCGGGGGAACTGCGACCTGGCCGGAAGAGACCCCAAGCAAGATCGAACTCACGCGGGAAACGTGGGTTTCAGGCGCGGACGGTGGTGATTGCTGTGAGTGGTACGGCAGTCGTGCGCCGTGGCGGCCTCACCGCCCCGAAGCGAATCCTTTTCGCGGGCGGGCTCGTGCTCACCGGCTGGATCCTCGGCGCCGTGCTGAGCACCCCGGCTTCAGCCGACGAACAGGCACCCGTGACGCCGGAGACCTCCGTGGTCCAGCCCGCGGACGAAACCGCGTCCGGGAAAACGACCACTCCCCAGGAGTCCACTTCGGACCCCACCGCGACCGAGACCGCGAAACCCACTGAGACCGCTGAATCCTCCCAGGAAGAGCCCGCTCCCGTCGTGCACGAGGAGCCTGAGGCCACTGTGGAGGAAGAGGCGGGTACTTCTTCGGAACCGGCCACGAAAACCGCAGAGCCCCAGGCGTCCAATGGCTTACTGGGCGGCCTCATCGGTGGCGTGCTGAATGTCGTCACGAACACGGTCGGCGGCGTCGTCCACACCGTCGGCGGGGTCGTCGACGGAATCGGCGACCAGGTAGTCGCGCCGATCATCACGCCGGAACCGTGCTGTGGCACGGGCGCCCCGGTGATCCTGCCGGGCACCGGCGACATGCTCGACCCCGTCTTCGGCGGCGGCTCCGGCGAGTCGGCGAGCGGCTCGGTCACCATCTCCGTCCCGGCCAAGGCCGTCACGGAGAAGGTGCCCGCGCCTGCCACTCCGGCCCCGCGCCCGGTCGTTCCCGTCGAGAGCCCCGCTCCGGCGACGGCAAGCCAGAACCACCGCGTCACCCTGCCCGTCCAGGTCAAGACCGACGCCAAGCCCGCTCCGCCCGCGCCCGCCGAATCCGACACGCACGCGTCCCCGGACGGCGGCGGCTCGGGCGGCGGCGGTGGCCTGCCGAACTCCCCGGTGGCCCCGATCGCGCCCACGACGACCGCCCAGCCGGGGCACGACAACACCGGCGGCGGCCGCGGGCCGCTCGCCGTGCTCGACTCCGGCATGCCCGCCACGCAGCTGAAGCTCATCGGCACCGGCTGCGACCACGAAGGCGAGCGCACCGGCAGGGAAGCCGCGCTTCCCGCCACCTCCCCCGACTGACCTGACCAGGTCGCCGGGGAGAACCACGTCCAAACCAAGATCAACTTCGGGTTTCGACGTCCGCTGATTCCTCTGGCACAAGCCGCTTTCCGCCTGCCCTCGTTCAGGCATCCCCTTTGTCTTCCCGAACGGCCGACCGCGCCCGGCCGGTTCGGATCCCGGCCCCGGCGCCGCGCTGCCCCTGCGGCGCCGGGACCAGCACCGGGTGGACTTCGGGGGCTTCTGCTCACCGCGCCGAGCAGGAGCCGGTCAAGCTCGAAGCCCGCCTGAACCGCGGGCGGTTCCCGGCACGTCGAGGGGCTGTGCCGGGTAACCGCCGCGGTGCCCGTCCCAAGGTTTCGGCCTTGGGGCGGGCCGGATAGCCGGTGCGCTGGTCGCGCGGCGCCGATGCCCTCCCTGGAGCATCGGCCGCCCCGCCGGCGCACCGGCTATTTCCGTTTCCAGCCCCGCGTTTCGTCCTCTGAACGCGGTAGTTGCGCGTGCAAGTACCGCATTCAGAGGACGAAATGCGGAGAGTCAGGTGACCTGGACGGTGGCCGGGGCGGCCGTGGCGGGGGTCGCGGCCACCGAAGCGGCGGCCGTGCCCAGCCGCCGCACGGCCTCGAAAAGCCGTTCGGCCGGAAGCGCGTACGGCAGCCGCAGCCAGCGCTCCAGTCCACCGTGGACACCGAACCGCGAGCCCGGCGCCACCTGCACTCCGTGCCCCGCCGCGGCGACGGCCAGCCGCGTGCTCATCGGCTCCGGCAGACGGCACCACAGCGAAAGCCCGCCGCGCGGTACGGCGAACGTCCACTCGGGGCAGTACCAGTTCAGCGCCCCGGTCAACGCGTCCCGCAGCGCCAGCGTCTCCTGACGGCGGTGCGCCAGCGCGGCCCCGCCGTCGTCGAGCAGTTCGGCGAGGACGAGTTGCTCGAAGACCGGCGACCCCAGGTCGACGGCGAACCGGGCCGCGATCAGCCTGCCGATGACGTCCTCGGAAGCGCGGATCCAGCCGAGCCGCAGGCCCGCCCAATGCGATTTGGACGCCGAGCCGATCGTGATGCCGAGGTCGCCCAGGTACGCGCCCAGCGGCGGCGGCCCGTCGGCCGGATCGCCTTCGAGGTCCAGCTCGACCAGCGTCTCGTCGACGATCGCCGGGGTCCGGGCGCGGTTCAGCGCGGCCGCGAGGCGCTGACGGCTGTCCGCGTCCATGCGCAGGCCGGTCGGGTTCTGGAAGTCCGCGACGAAATACGCGAGCCTCGGCGAGGATTGCCGCAAGGCGGCCTCGATCCCGACGATGTCCCAGCCGGTGGCCGGATCGAGGGGCACCGGCACCGGGATGGCGTGCGCGGCGCCGATGGCCTCCAGCGAGTTCGGGTACGTCGGCTGCTCGACCAGCACCCGGTCGCCCGGACCGGCCAGCATCCGCAGAACCTGCACGAACGCGTGATGCGCGCCGTTGGTGACCATCACCTGATCGGCGTTGGTCGTCAGCCCGCGTTCGGTGTAGCGGCGGGCGATCCGCTCACGCAGGACCCGCAGGCCGCGCACCTGGTAGCCGTTCTCGCCGAGGTGGTCGACCAGCGCCTTCCGCGCGGCGTCCACGGCCGGGACCAGGCCGGCGACAGCGGGCGGGCAGGCCTGGGCGAGGTCGATGAGGTCCTCGCCGGTCGGCAGGATCGCGTCCCGGCCCCGGCCGCCGGGAGAAGCGATCCACGAGCCCGCACCGCGACGGCTGGCGACCAGGCCGTCGGCCCGCAGCTTGTCCAGCGCGGCGCCGATCAGCGTGCGGCTGACCTCCAGCGCGTCGGCGAGTTCCCGTTCGGCCGGGAGCTTCGTGCCGAGCGGGAGCCTGCCGTCGAGGACCAGCAGCTCGACGGCCGCCGCGAGATCCGCGGCACCGTGTCGAGAACCACTCTGCCGCCAACTTCCCAGCAAAAGGGCCAATTTTGTGCCTGAAACGCGTCCAGTCAGCGGAATCAGCGGTTCCATAAGGCCAATTCTTCCAGATTGGCCATGGTCAAGGTAGCCACTTACCCCTGATGGTGGACGTGTGGCACTCAAACTCGACCTCAGGCCCGTCGGCATCTCCCAGGACACCACCCGACGCTCGATCCAGCTCGTCGGCGGACTCGCCCTCTACGGCGGCAGTATGGCCATGCTGACCAGGTCGGGACTCGGCCTTGACCCGTGGGACGTGCTCCACGAAGGGCTGATGAAGATCACCGGTCTCTCGTTCGGCACGGTCACCGCGATCGCTTCGGTCCTGGTGCTGCTGCTGTGGATCCCGCTGCGGCAGCGGCCCGGTATCGGCACCGCGGCCAACGTCGTGGTCATCTCGCTCACCGTCGACCTCGTGCGGGTCTTCCTGCCGGACCAGGACGTGCTCGGCTGGCAGATCTTCAACCTCGTCGCCGGGGTCGTGCTCAACGGCCTCGCCGCCGCGATCTACGTCGGCGCGCGACTCGGCCCCGGCCCGCGCGACGGGCTGATGACCGGCCTCTCGGCCCGGACGGGCAAGTCGATCCGCCTCGTCCGGACGCTCATCGAGATCACCGTCCTGGTCGCCGGCTGGCTGCTCGGCGGCACCGTGGGTGTCGGCACGGTCCTCTACGCGATCGCGATCGGACCGCTGACGCAGGCTTTCCTGCCGTACGTCATCTGGCGAGAGCGCTCCGCCGGCTAGCCGCTCGCCGGGACTCGCGTGAGCCGGCGGCGCTCCTCAGCTGGCCTCCCGTTGCTCAAGCAGCCGCCGGACGGCGAGGTAGTCGATGCCCCGCTGCGCGAGCACGTCGGCCGCGACACCGGGGACAGCGGTCAGCGCGAGCAGCAGATGCTCGCCTTCGATGCGCTTGCTGCCGACATCGATGGCTTCGCGAAGGCTCTTCTCCAGTACCTTCTTCGCCTCCGGCGTGAACGGCCGATGACCGCGCCCCACACGACGGCCACCGGTCAGCGCGCCGGGGCCGTGGCGCTGCTCGACCCGCTCGACGATGTGCTCGACGTCGATGCCGAACCCGCTCAGGGCTTCGACATCGGCGTCGCTCATCCCGCCCCGCCGCCGGACGCGGCGGAGGTCGTCGGCCAGTTCGTCCGCCGGGCAGCCCAGTGCGGTGAGCACGCCGGTGTGCCGGGCGAGGGACGTCAGCAGATGCAGCGGGTCGACGTTCCCGGACACCTCGTCCGACGCGACGCGCTGGGCGCCGACGACGACTTCGCGGGCTTCGGTGGTGAAGCGTTCGAACATCAGTGCCTCCCGTATTTCTTGTGCACCGCTTGCCTGCTGACCCCCAGCTCGGCCGCGATCTCCTGCCAGGACCAGCCGTGCACCCGCGCGCTGCGGACCTGCACGGCTTCGAGTTGTTCCAACAGCCGGCGCAAGGCGGCGACGGCGCGCAATCCCACGCGGGGATCGCGGTCGCCGGCTCGCGCGGCCAGATCTGTCGCTTCGGTCATGACGTCAACCTACGTTGACATCTCGTCCGCGTCAACCTCGGTTGACAGTTAGGGTCGGGTCATGGTCGAAATCGCAGTGGCGGAAAGGGACGGAGTAGGCGCGGACGGAGCGACGCGCCCGACCGAAGACCATGTCGCCGTACTCGGCAACGCCGTGGTGGTGCTCGACGGGGCGACCGCACCGCGGCCGGATCTGCCGTCCGGCGGCTGGTACGCGAGTCTGCTCGTGCACAGCCTGTCGCGGGCCTTGAGCGCGGAACCCCAGGCCGATCTCGCGGTGCTGCTGGCCGAGTCGATCGCCGACGTCGCCCACCGCGAGGGCCTCGAACCGGGACGATCGCCGTCTAGTACGGTCGCGATCGCGCGCTGGACGGACGACACCGTCGACGGGCTGGTACTCGCGGACAGCCCGATCATCGCCTTCGGGCCTTCCGGCACCGACCCGCTGACCGACGACAGGCTCGTCTCGCTGCGCGAACGCGGCCAGCTCCGCACCGGCGCCGACGTCCGCGCGAAACGCAACGCTCCGGGCGGCTTCTGGGTCGCCGAGGCGGAACCGAAGGCGGCCGCGGAAGCCATCCGCCGCAGCTGGCCGCGCTCGGAGGTCGACGCCCTGCTGCTGGCGACGGACGGCGTCGCGATCGGTGTCGACGAATACGACCTGTTCGACTGGCCCGAGGTGCTCGCCATCAGCCGGGAGCGTGGCCCGGACGCCGTCCTCGACGCGGTGCGCACGGCGGAGAAACAGGACCCGGACGGCGAGCGCTGGCCCCGCGCGAAAAGGCACGATGACCAGCTACTGGTACTCGTCGACTTCGGGGTAGCCCCAGGGTAAAACCGGGGGCTTCCCGGATCGGAAATCCGCGCCCGCGCGAGCACGCTGGACGCATGACGTTCCCTGGGGAGAGATCGCGGACCAAGCCCTGGCTGATCGCGTCGGGCGCGGCCATCGGCTGGGCACTGTTCACCATGGTCGTGCTCCACCTGATCAGCTCACGCGATCCGGTGTTCGACACGCTGTCCAGCTACGCCTACGTCGATCGCGGCACGGGCATGCTCGGCGCCAGCGTGCTCTCCCTGTCCATCGGCTCGCTCACCGCGCTCGGCGCGCTGGCCGCGGCCGGGATCCCGCTCAGCCGCACCACGAAACTGCTGTTCGTGCTGTGGTCACTCGGGCTGGCGGCGGCCGCGATCTTCCCGGCGAGCTACCCCGAATTCCCCGATCCGGTCAGCGGCGAGATCCACCTGTACGCCTGCCTCATCGCGTTCCTCAGCCTGCCCGCCGCCGGGTTCACCCTGCGCGACAACCTGCGCGGCACGCCCGCGGCCAAGCTGGTCGGCCGCCTGGCGTGGGGCAGCGCCGCCGGGTTGATCGTCTTCGGGCTCAGCTTCATCTTCGTGCGCCTGTCCGACATCCCGTTCTTCATGACACTGACCGACATCGCGCCGGTCGGCGTCATGCAGCGGGTTTCGCTGGTGGCGCACGTGATCCTGATCGCCGGGATGCTGAAGGTCGCGTCAGCGGCGCACCGCGTCGGCGAATTCGGGGGCGTAACCGTAGAGGCCGGGCAGACCGCCCGTGTGCAGGAAGACAACGTGCTCGCCGGGCGCGAAATGGCCTTCGGCGGCCCACTCGATCAGCGCGGCGCCCACTTTGCCGGTGTACACGGGATCGAGCGCGATCCCTTCCGTGCGGCCGAAAAGCCGCACCGCGTCCCACGTCCCGGCGGTCGGGATCCCATAACCGGGACCGATCGTGCGGTCGTCGATGCGCAGGCCGTCGAGTGACGGCGGCTCGCTCCCGAGCAGCACGGAGGCCGCGATGGTGAGGTCGGCCAGGTTGTCGAGGGCCTCGTCGACCGGATGGCTGACGCAGGCGATGTCCAGCGTCAGCCAATCGATGTCCGCCGTTCCGACGATGAGCCCGGCGGAGGTCCCGCCACTGGCGTGCGGGGCGACCAGCCGCGCCTTGGTGATGCCCAGCTCACCGAGCTGCCCGGCGATCTCCCGCGCGGCCGCGACGTACCCGAGCGCCCCGACGCCGTCGGAACCGCCGACCGGGAACGTGGCCACCTCGCGGCCCTCGGCCGCGGCCTCGGTGATCAGCCGCTCGTAGGTCCTGCCGGTCTCCTCGCCGTCGCGGCAGATGTGCACGTTCGCACCGAAGAGATGATCGAGGGAGACGTTGCCGGACCGTTCGTACGCGTCGCCTTCGCGGGGGACCTTCGCCGTCAGCACGAGCTCGCATCGCAATCCGAGCTTCGCGCAGGCCGCGGCGGTCTGGCGGCCGTGGTTGGTCTGCAGCGCGCCGAACGTGATCACCGTGTCGGCGCCCTTTTCGATCGCCGCGCCGAGCAGGAACTCGAGTTTGCGCAGTTTGTTCCCGCCCACGCCGAGCGGATGCACGTCATCCCGTTTGAGCAGCAGGTTCGGCAGGCCGAGGGCCTCGCCCAGCCGCGGTGCGGGATGCAGCGGCGTGGGGTAGCCGCCGAGGTCGACGCGGGGGAAGCGATCGAGGTTCATGAAAGTCACGTAACCACACCGAAGCTATCCGGTGGTATCGTTCGTTTGAACGAACGAGACGCGCAGGGGGAATCATGACCACCTCGAAACCGGACCTCGCGTTCACCGGCCTGGCCGAACAGGCCTCGCTGCTCGCCAGTGGCGCGGTCACTTCCGTCGAACTCACCCGTCAAGCGCTGGAGCGGGCCGAAGCGAGTCAGCCCGTTCTCAACGCCTTCAAATGCCTTCGCGCCGAAGAAGCCCTTCGCGAGGCGGAGGAAGCCGACCGACGTCTCGCCGCCGGCGAGACCGCTCCCCTGCTCGGCGTCCCCACCGCCATCAAGGACGACCTCGACGTCACCGGCCTGCCGACGGCGTTCGGCTGCGAAGGCGACTTCGCCGTCGCGACGGCGGACTCCCCGCCTGTCGCCGCGCTCCGCGAGGCGGGCGCGGTGCTCATCGGCAAGACCAACACCCCGGAACTCGGCCAGTGGCCGTTCACCGAAGGCCCGGCGTTCGGCGCGACCCGCAATCCGTGGGACACCGAGCGCACCCCGGGCGGTTCCTCCGGCGGCGCGGCGGCGGCCATCGCGTCGGGGGTGATCGCCGCCGCGCTGGGTTCCGACGGGGCCGGGTCGATCCGGATCCCGGCCGCGTGGACCGATCTGGTCGGGATCAAACCGCAGCGCGGCCGCGTCCCGACCGAACGCGAACTCTTCCACGGGCTGACCGTGGTCGGCCCGCTCGCGCGCACCGTCGCCGACGCGGCCCTGCTGCTCGACGTCGCCGCCGGGACCGGCACCGCGTTCCAGGCGGCCGCCCGCCGTGAACCGGGCCGCCTGCGAATCGGGCTCTCCACCAGGATCCCTTTCACGGCAACGAAAACCCGGCTCGATCCGCAAGCGCACGCGGCCGTCGTCCGGCTCGCGGAGCGGTTCGCCGAACTCGGCCACGAGATCGTCGAGATCGAACCCGACTACCGGCTGATCGGCCTCACCTTCCTGCCGCGTTCGCTCGTCGGCGTGCGCGACTGGTCCCGTCGCGTGCCGGACCAGGCGCGGCTCGACCCGCGCACGCGCGCCAACGCCCGCCAGGGCTCGGTGCTGGCCGGACCGGCGCTGCGGCTCGCCCGCGCCACGGAACCATCGCTGCAACGGCAGATCGGCTCGGTGTTCGGCCGGGTGGACGTCGTCCTCACACCGACCACGGCCACGCCGCCACCGCGGATCGGCAGCTTCGACGCGCTCTCCGGCTGGCAGACCGATCAGGCCATGATCGCCGCGTGCCCCTACGCTTGGCCGTGGAACGTGCTGGGCTGGCCGGGCGTCAACGTCCCCGCCGGACTGAGCCGGGAAGGACTGCCGCTCGGCGGGCAACTGCTCGGCCCCTCGCACGCCGAGGAACGGCTGATCTCGCTGGCCGCGCAACTGGAAGAGGTCGAACGGTGGCAGGACCGCAAACCCGAGACCGCTTGGTGAACACCCGCGAAGCCATTCTCCACGCCGCGCTCAAGGTGGTCGGGGAACAGGGCGTCGGCGGGCTGACCAACCGCCGGATCGCGCGGCAGGCCGAGGTCTCGCTCGGCACGCTGACCTACCATTTCCCCAGCCAGACGGCGTTGCTGCGCGAGGCGATGCTGCTGTTCGCCGAAGAAGAGACCACGAAGCTGACCGGGTTCGTCGATACGTACCGCGAACAGGGCTTGAGCGTCGAGCAGGCCGCGTCGGTGGTCGAGCAGGTCATCGCGCAGCTGCCCTTCGGCACCGACGAACTCGGCGCGCACGAGCTGTACCTGCAAGCCGCGCGCGACCCCGGGCTCCAGGACGCGGCCGCCCGGTGTTTCGCCGCCTACGACGAGCTGGCGCTGGTGATCCTGAAAACGCTCGGCGTGCCGTCCCCCGAGCGGCTGACCGGTCCGGTCGTCGCGCTGATCGCCGGCCTCCAGTTGCGCAGGCTGGCCACGGGTGACGACGGCGTCGGGGTGGCGCAGTCGTTGATGATGCTCGTCCGCGGCGCGTCATGAGCGGTCCGCCGATCGTCAAGGGGACGGCGGCGTGGCGGTACTTCGGCGACTTCCGGGCCGGGCTGCTGGCGGGCCAGGTGCTGGTGCTGCAAGTCGCGCATCCGGTCGTCGCGGCCGGGGTGCGGGATCATTCCGACTACGTCGAAGATCCGTGGACCCGGCTCATGCGCACGGCCGCGTCGCTGTCCATCTACATCTACGGCGGCCCCGAGGGCGCGCGCTACGAGGCGGACCGGCTGCGCGAGCTGCACCGGTCGTTCACCGGCGTCGACGACGGTCACCGTTACAGCGCGCTGAACCCGCGCGCGTACGCCTGGGTGCACGCCACGCTCGTGATGGTTCCCGTTGACACACAACGGTTCTACGGCACCCCGATGACCCCGTCCGAACTGGACGAGTACTACGCGCAGATGTGCGACGTCGGACGGCTCCTCGGTCTGCGCGAGCAGGACATGCCGCCGACGTGGCCGGAATTCGAGCGGTACTACGCGGAAATGATCGACGGTTTCGGCCCGAACGAGACGATCTCGACGTTGTTCGAAACGATCCGCACGGTGAAGAAACCGTGGCGATGGCTGCCCGACAATCGGTGGGTGCGCTTGCAGCGGTGGCAACACCAAGGGCAGATGTTCGTCATCCGCGCCACGCTGCCGCCCGCGCTGCGGGATCGCCTCGGTCTACAGTGGACGGACCGGGACCAGCGCCGGTTCGACCGGTTCCGCCGGGCGGTGCGGTTCTTCGGCGGCCTGGTGCCGGTGACCTTGCGTTCCTCGCTCGTGCGACGGATCGGCAGGCTCAATGTCTGGTTCCGGGCGCATCCACGCGCCTACCGGTACCTGGGCGGGAACACGTGACTCGCGTGCTTCGGGACGTAACTCGCGTGCTTGGAGCCGGAACTCGCGAGTTCCGGCTCCAAGCACGCGAGTTCCGGGGTCAAGCACGCGAGTTCCGTATTGGGGGCCGGGTCACCTGGGGGAATTCCCCCTGCCCTGCCCCACCGGAGTAAGGGGCGCGGTCCCCTTTACGGGGGACCCCGGTTCACCCCGCACCGTGACGTTTTCCCGGACCATCGTCGTTAACTTCAACCGGGATGGGGAATTCACCGAGGGGGCGGCGCACGACGCTGTTGGTCATCGCCCGTGTACTCGCGCTCTGCGCGCTGGCGTCCTTTCTGCTGGGCGGCACGGCCCAGGCGGACGGCGTGTCGAGCGGCGCGGACGTCCAAGTCGCGCAGACGCTCGGCACCCGCGATCTCACGGTCATCCTGCGGCGGATGGACATCGCGCCCGGGCCGCTGCACGTCGACGTCGTCACGCACACCGGAAGCGCGCCGGGAACGCTGAAACTGCGCGCGTCGGCCGCCGGTACGACGTTTTCCGAAACCACGATCCGCCTGGACGGGAAACCCGGCGCCCACGCGGCGCAGCTGCGGGTGGACCAGCCGGGGCCGTGGGAGCTCGGCCTCGACGACGGGACGGACACCGCGTCGATCCCGTTCATCGTCCCGGCCAGGGTCATCCCGCCGTGGGAGAAGGCCACCTTCGGCGGTTTTGTCGCCGCGGGCGTGTTCCTGGTGCTCGGCCTCGTCGTCGCGCTGCGGGTCAAGCGGCCACAGCTCGCGCTGATCCCCGCCGGCGGGATGGTCGCCGCGCTCGCGGTCGCGATCACCGGCGCGATGCTCTCCGCGTCCACCCCGCCGCCGCCCGCGCCCGGTACCGCGCTGGACCCGACGATCGACAACATCCGGGACCCGTATGCGAACGCGCAGATGTCCACTGTGGACTTCTCCCGGCCGCCGGTGAATCTGGCCGCGCACTCGCCGAACGCGCGATCCGGCGGTCTCGCCGAGGTCCGGATCGCCGTCGCCGACGGCGCGACCGGCCGCCCCGTCGACGACCTTTTGGTGCACGACAACGCCTTGATCCATCTCGTCGTCATCTCGCCGACAGGCAGGCTGTGGCATCTGCATCCGGTGCGGGTCGGCCCCGGTGACTACCGGGTGAAGTTCACCCCGCCCGAGGCCGGGACCTACGCCGTCGCCGCGGAACTCGCCCGGCGAGGCGGCGGCGTGCAACTGGCCCGCACCACGCTGGATGTCGCGGCCGGAAAGGATTCCGCCGCCGAACCCGTTCCCGCCGGAGCAGGAAAGCGAGTCGTGCAAGGAAACCTGGTCGACGTCGAGGTCAAACCGGGAAAGCCGACCACGATCACCGCGCGGTTCGGCAAAGCGGATCTTCAACCCTGGCTGGGGATGCTCGGCCACCTGATCGTCGTCGGCCCGATCACCGACGACAGCCGGGTCGGCGCGGATGCCGCTGCCGCGCCGACCTGGGCCCATGTGCACTCGATGATCCCGCAATCCCCTGGTATGCCGGGGAAACCGGATGAGACGGTCGCCGCGTACGGCCCCGACGTCCCGTTCACCTACACCTTCTCCGCGCCCGGCAAGTACCGGATCTGGTTGCAGGCCGAACGCGACTACACGGTGCTGACCGTGCCCCTGCAGATCGAGGTCCCGCCGGAAGGGGCACCGCAATGAGTTCCACTGTGGACAGACGCAAGCCCGTCCTGCTGATTTCCGTCGTCTCGGTGCTCGTGGTGGCGATCGTGGCCTGGCTCGTCTGGCCGAGCAGCGGCGGCGCGCAGGTCCAGCGCTCGACACAGGGCCCGTACACGGTGCAGCTGTCGGTCGAAGATCCGCACCAAGGCGGGAATGTCTTCGCGCTGACCGTCACGGGCGCCACGCCGGACGTCGTCACCCTCGAACCCGTGATGCCGCAGATGGGGCACGCGCTCGCCCCTTCGCCCGCGATCGCGGAGGGGCCTGGCCGGTTCCGCACCGGCGACGTCCTGCTGCCGATGTCGGGGCAATGGGAGATCACCGTTTCACTGCGCGGGCCGTCCGGCGCCACGCAGCACGTTTTTCCTTTGCTGGTCAAGTAAAGAGAGAGAGGTCGGGGGTATGGATCTCACCGCGGGAGGAGCGAGGGCCGTCTCGGTGGCGCGAAGTGAACGCACCGGTCTCGTACCGGCGGGCACGGTGCTGGCCGGATCGGTGATCTCGCTGATCGGGCTGACCTGGGACATCCAATGGCACGGCGATGTCGGTCCGGACACTTTCTTCACGATGCCGCACCTGTTCCTGTATTCGGGCAGCGCGATCTCCGGGCTCGCGAGCCTCGCGGTCGTGCTGATGACCACGGCGGCGCGCCGGGCAGGCCGCCCGGTCGATGCCAGGGTCGGCGGCCGCGCGATCAATGTCTTCGGCAAGGTCTTCGCCGCACCGGCCGGCTACCTGGTGACCGGTACGGGCGCGGCGATGTTCCTGCTGTACGGCCTGTGGGACCAGTGGTGGCACGGCCTCTACGGCTTCGACGCGGTGATCGACTCACCGCCGCACATCGGGCTGCTGCTGTCGATCACGCTGAGCATCATCGGCACGGTCATGGTGTTCGCGGCCGCTCGGGAACACCGCTGGGGCACCGTCGGCGTGGTCGGCAGCCTCGGTGTGCTGATCGCGTTCAGCACGGTGACCGTGCTGGGACTGCAGCAGATCGACGTCGACGGGCTCGACGTCGTCTCCGTCGGCATCGCGCTGCTTTCGGTGCTACTGGTCTCGGCGGGCGCCGGATTCTGGGCACGGCCCGGCGGCGCGGTCCGGGTCGCCGCGGCACTGGCGGTCATCCAGGCGATCACGTGGTGGTTCTCGCCCTGGGCCGCGGAGGCGTACGCGGGAGCCGTCGGTCTGCCCATGCGCGACTACATCGACGGCGTTCCCGCGATGCCCTCGATGATGCCGATGGCGCTGCTGCCCATCGCGGCCGTGCTCGAGGCGGTGTATCTGCTTTCGCGACGGGGCTGGTCCGCGGGCCGCGTTTCGGTGCTGGCGGGCGCGATCGGCGGCCTCCTGGTCGGCGCGAGCATGCCGATCCAGAACGCGATCGTCTACGGCGCCGACCGGATGCCGTGGGCGGTCGTGTTCGCGACGGCCGCCGCCGGCGCGGTGGCCGGGCTGCTCGGCGGGTTCGCCGGGTGGCGTTTCGGCGGGATGCTGGGGCTGCTGGCCCCGGCGAAGGGGGACAACGCGCATGCGTAAGACACTGCTGGCCCTGGCGGCGGTGATCGGTCTGCTGTTCGCGACCACGCCCACGGCGAACGCCTACGAACCGGTGAACATCGTCCACACCGAACGGGTCCAGGTCGGTCCGTACGGGATGACGGTCGGATTCAGCACGTGGCCCTTGCGCGCCATGCAATCGCTGGACTTCACGTTCATCCCGGACGACGGGATCGCCGGCAAGTCGGGGACGCTCGTGTTCGTCAATCCGGAGACCGGGCGGCTGGGCCGTCCGCAGCCGCTCGCGAAGCATCCGCGGAAACTGGAGGTGTGGGGGCTGGACATCCGTGCCCTGCAGACACAGGGCTCGTGGACGTTCCGGTTCGAGATCGAGGGCCCCGCGGGCAAGGGCACGGGAGAACTGCGGGATCTGGCGGTGCTCGAACAGCCGGGTCCGCCGATGGCGGTGAGCTGGTCGATCAGCCTGATCCCGCTGATCGTCCTCGCCGTCCTGATCGCCGTCGCCTGGCGCAGAACGAAATCCAGGCTGCGCGGGAACGGGCTCCCCGCCACGGTGTGACTCGAAGTGACCGAAGGTCGGATGGCTCGCGTGTCCCGATGGGCACGCGAGCCTTTCGTCATGGGCTCAAATCGAACTGTCCGGCCTTGACCGCCTCGAGGAAGGCGTTCCACTCACCGGAATCGAAGACGAAGACGGGACTATTGGCCAGCTTGGTGTCACGGACCCCCACCAGGCCTTCGTGGGCGAGGTTGACCTCGACGCAGTTCCCCCCGTTGGGCTCACTCGCGAAGGATTTCTCCCACGCGGAGTCGTCGAACAGCGACACGGCCGTGGTCGGATCGTAATCCGCCGCCGATGGATAATCGGCCATTGGTCGTACCTCCGAACGTCGGTCGGGGGTGCGGGCCGCGACCTGCGCGAACCGTCACTGTCCCGGCTTCTCCCTGCCTCAACGGGACTATCCCGCACGGCCAAGTGGGTGATCAACTCCGCCCACCCTCGACATGAAGATTATTCCAGGAGTAGGATTAATCGCAGCGGCCGGGGCTCGGTTGTTGGTGATTCGCTCGCAGTACGCGGACATCCCGGCGACGGACGTCACCGGGTGCGTCAGCAGGGAGTTTCGCCGTTCCGGCAGGCCACCGACGGCAGGTGACCGGCGGGGACACCCACCCCGCGGCGCATGACCACCCACCGCCGACCTCGTGGGGGAGGATCAGCGTGATCATTCAGGACACCATGCCGGCGACGGTACTCGCCGTCGGCAGGCTCATGGCCGGGACGGCGGGCGAAAGCCGCCGCTCCGCGCATCTCTTCGATTTGCACACCGGGGGTTCGCACCCCGAGTTCCTGCACGCCCGCTGCGGCGCCGCGATGCCGTACGACCACTTGGAATGGGTACCCGTCGGTTCGGGGATGCCCTGTGAGCGTTGCCTCGGCCTCGCCGGTTCGGCCGACCAGGCGCGGTTGCCGCGTCCGAGCCGGGGGGTGTGACCGCCATGGCCGTCCGTCTCACCACGCTGCTGTTCCGCCGTGAGGACGAACGCCTGGCCTCGGCGAAGCACCACCGCACCATCGGGCTCGAACTGCGTCAGCGGTTCGGGTTCAGCCTCATCCAGGCCCCGCTGCGCAAACAGCCGCCGTGGAACTCCGAAGTCGACGCGCCCGGCGCGCACCGGGACCTGATCAGGACCGGCCGGCCGCTCGAAGGTCAGTTCGAGCTGACGCCCCTGATCGGGCATCTGACCGGCCGGGCCTGACCGCTCAGGGCCTGTTGGCGGAGCTGAGGTTTCGTCCGGAAAGTGGCCATAGACGTGAACCCGCCCGGCCGAAGGCCCCGCTATCGCGGTGGCAGGGCGCCCTTCACCACCTTCGTAACCTGAAAGACCAGGTCACGTCCTGCCGACGTCGATCGCGGACGCGGGTTCACCTACAGACACTCAGGGCTTGCGGCCCAGCCCGCCGAGTCCGCCGGTGAAGGTCGGGTCGTCCGCGAACCGGTCGCTCGCCCGGGAATCCGCTTCGTCGAGATGCCAGGTGGCCATCCAGTCGATGCCCGGCTCCACCATCTCCAGCCCGTCGAAGAACGCGGCGAATTCCGCGCGGGACCGCAGATGGAACGGCGCGCTCGTCTTCTTGTACAGCTCCTGGACGTTCTCCCGGTTGTCGCCTTCCTTGCGGGTGACGCCGTCCTCGGTCAGATGCGAGGACAGGAAGTACGAACCCGACGGCAGGAAATCGAGGTACCGCTGGACCATCTCGTGCACGGGCTCCTCCGGGCCGAGGAAGTACAGCAGGCCGACCAGCACCAGCCCGATCGGCTGCCGCGGGTCGATCACCCCGGTCTCGAGGGCGCGTTTCCAGATGTCGGCGGGATCCCGCACGTCGCCCTGCAGGACCGCGTGCCGCCCGAGCAACCCCTCCCGTTCCAGCAGCAGCTGGGAATGCGCGACGGCGACCGGCTCGATGTCCACGTACACGACCCGCGAATCGGGGTTGATCGCGCTCGCGATCTGGTGGACGTTGCCGACGGTGGGCACGCCTGAGCCGATGTCGAGGAACTGCGTGATCCCCTGACGGGCCAGGTAACCCACGCCGCGGCCGAGGAAGTCGCGGCCGACGCGGGCGAACGTCTTGACCTCCGGGAACTGCTTCAGCACCTGCGTGCCGAACTCGCGGTCGATGGCCCAGTTGGCCGAACCGCCGAGGAACCAGTCGTACACCCTGGCCACGTTGGGCCGTTCGAGATCGACACCTTCGGGAACTTCGGGGTCCTGCTGCGTCGTCATACCGTCACACCTCGTCAGAAACCGGGTTTGCGGGCGACCCCGCCGATGGCGCAGTTAAGCGCAGGCGAGTGGGGGTCGTCCAGCCGCCATGCGCCGACCGGGACCAGACCCGGTGCCACGAGGTCGAAATCGCCGAAGAAACCGAGGATCTCTCCCTTGTCGCGAAAGGACGCGGGCGTGCTCGACTGCTCGTACTGCTTCACGACGCGCTGGACCTGGTCCAGCTCGTCACCTTCCACGCCGGACATAGTGACGTGGGACAGGACATAGAAGGAGCCCGCGGGCAGCAGGCGCCGGTATCGCGCGATGACGTCGGGGAGCCCGGGGTCCGGCACGAAATGCAGGACCGCGACGGTGAGCAGGGCCACCGGTTCCGCCGGATCGAGCACGCCGGTGTCGATGGCGCGTTCCCAGATGTCGTCCGCGTCGCGCAGGTCGCCGCCGAGCACCGCGTGCCTGGCGGGATTCCCGTTCTTCTCCAGCAGGATCCTGGCGTGCGCCACGGCGACCGGTTCGTTGTCGACGTACACGCACCGGCTGTCGCCGTCGACGTCGTCGGCGATCTCGTGGACGTTGCCGACCGTCGGCACGCCGGACCCGAGGTCGAGGAACTGGTTCACCCCGTGCTCGGCGCAATGCCGCACCGCGCGGCCGAGGAAGGCGCGGTTGGCCCTGGCGAGCGAGCGGATGAGCGGGAAGGTCTTGACCAGCTGTTCGCCGAATTCCCTGTCCACCGCCCAGTTCGCGGTTCCGCCGAGCGCCCAGTCGTAGATCCGGGCGGCGTTGGGCCGCTCGAGATCCACGCCGTCGGGCAGGAATCGCGGGTCCATCTCAGGATTGCATCTGGGTTCTGTACAGCTCGGCGAGTTCCTTGAGGAACTGCCGGGTCTCCTGACGCTCCAGCGCGGCGCCGCGCAGCCGGTCCCAAGAGTCGACGAAGATGTTGAAGTCCTTGACGTCGTCGAGGTACAAGCCGCCCGCGGAATGTTCGATGTAGACGAAATCCCTGGTGCGATCGGGAAAACGCATGATGGTGAAGTCGTTGGGCACCGCGGCGAGCCGCGCGCCGAACGGCAACACGTGCACATACACGCGCGGATGCCTGTCCAGCGCCAGCAGATGCTCGACCTGATCCAGCATCACCGCCGGGGCGGAGCCGCCGGGAGCGCGGCGCAAGGCGCCTTCGCTGATGATGAACCGGTAGTAGGGCGGCTGCTGCTGTTCGAAGACGGCCTTGCGGTCCAGCCGGTTGCGGACCAGTGAGGTCACGTCGGTGGCGCCCGCTTCGGTGAACTGCTTGAGCATGTAGTGCTCGGACTGCAACGGGCCGGGGATGCGCTCGCCGTGCCAGGTGAGGATCTCCGCGGCCGCGGGTTCGAGGTCGGTGAAGGTGCGGAACCAGTGCGGCACCACGGATCGGTAGCCGGACCAGTGGCCGCGCTGCCCGGCCGCGGCGCGGGCCAGGTTCATCAACGTGTCGGCCTCGTCGCCGTTGATCCCGAACGCGTTCAGCATGGATCGCACATCCCCGAGCTTGACCCCGACGGCACCGGACTCGATCTTGTTGACCTTGCCCTGGGTGCAGCCGAGAACCTCGGCGACCTGCTGCTGTGTCATCCGCGCGGCGTTGCGGGCATGCCGGAGCTCGTTCCCGAGCTGCTTCCGGCGCGAGGTGACGGTGCTGGCCATCGCCTTGCTCTCCCGGACCACATAACCAGGACCGCGGCTGCCCGCGGTCCTGCGCGCGAATACTCGAACCCACCCAGGGTACTTCACCTTGAGGGGTTCGATGATGACATTGCGCAGCGTTCCAGGAAACGCCCGAAAACACCAGTCACCTGGTACGTCACCCTGGTGGCGGATCGATCTCGTCACATTTCGGGCACGCCGGTCGGGCATAGTGACCGAGTGGACCAATCCCCCTTCGCCAGGCAAGTCACCGATGGTGTCTTCGGGTACGTCCAGCCGGACGGCTCGTGGTGGATCAACAACTGCGGGATCGTCGCCGCGGGCGATCACACGGTGGTGATCGACACCTGTTCCACCGAACGGCGTACCAGGGCGCTGCTGGCGACGGCGGAGTCGGTGGGCGGGGCGCCGGTGACCACCGTGGTCAACACGCATCACCACGGCGACCATACGAACGGCAACCACCTGGCGACCGGCGCAACGATCGTCGGGCACCGGAAGACGCGCGAAGTGATGGTCGCGACCGGGATCAACACCTACGAGAACTCGTTCACCGGCAACGACTGGGGCCATCTGGAGCTGCGGCCGCCCGAGGTGCTGTTCGACGACCGGCTGACCGTGCACGCCGGCGACGTCCGGCTGGAGCTGATCCACCCCGGACATGCCGCGCACACCACCAACGACGTCCTCGTCTGGCTGCCGGAACGGCGGGTGCTGTTCGTCGGCGACCTGATCTTCAACGGCGGCAGTCCGTTCGCTTTGATGGGCTCACCGGCCGGTTGGCGGAAGGCGCTGGACCTGGTTCGCGAGCTGGAACCGGAGACGATCGTGCCGGGCCACGGGCCGGTGTGCGGCCCCGAAGCGATCGACGTCGTCGACGGATACCTGGGCTTCCTGCAAAAACTCGCTTCGTACGGGAAGGCCGCCGGGTTGACACCGCTTCAGGCCGCTCGCGATGCGGATCTGGGGCCCTACGCGGCACTGTCCGAACAGGAGCGGCTGCCGGCGAACCTGCACCGGGCGTATGCCGAACTGGACGGTCTCGAGTGGGGCGCGCCGATCGACCTGGGTGCCGCGCTGGCGGACATGGTCACCTTCAACGGCGCCCCGATCCGGTGCTTCTCCTGACGGCCCCGCTGCCTGTCCGCTGACGGTGCCGCCGCTGTTGCGAAAGCCACAGTGCAACCCTCCCGGCACCCGTGCCCTCCCCAGGGCACCCGCACCCGATGTCTTGAAAGCCCCACACGCAGCCCCCACCCGTCCCTGGGGGGCGACCCCGAACCCAGCGTACCGGCGAGAGGGGGCGGGCCGGGGCGCGTAAGGCGAGTTGTCCACAGCCAGGCCCGGTTGTGGACAACTCCCGGTTGATCCCTTCTCGCCCCGGCGCCGTATCCCTCGACGGGGATAGGCTCGGCACGGGAATCGAAGCGGAAGGGTGCGGATGAGCAAGAAGGCGAGCATCGGGGTCACCGGCCTGGCGGTCATGGGCCGCAACCTGGCCAGGAACCTCGCGAGGCACGGGCACACGGTGGCCCTGCACAACCGTTCCGAGCAGCGGACGAAGGAACTGGTCGAGCAGTTCGGCGACGAAGGCGACTTCATCCCGGCGTATTCGGCGCAGGAGTTCGTCGACGCGCTGGAGCGGCCGCGCCAGGTCGTGATCATGGTCAAGGCAGGTGCGCCGACGGACGCCGTGATCGACGAGTTCGTCCCGCTCCTCGAGAAGGGCGACGTGATCGTCGACGCGGGCAACGCGCACTTCGCGGACACCCGTCGCCGCGAGGCCGCGCTGCGCGAGAAGGGCATCCACTTCGTCGGCACCGGTGTGTCCGGCGGCGAGGAGGGCGCGCTGCACGGGCCGAGCATCATGCCGGGCGGGTCCAAGGAGTCGTACCAGTCGCTCGGGCCGCTGTTCGAGGACATCTCGGCGAAGGTCGACGGCGAACCGTGCTGCACGCACGTGGGCGCGGACGGCGCCGGGCATTTCGTGAAGATGGTGCACAACGGCATCGAGTACGCCGACATGCAGCTGATCGCCGAGTCGTTCGATCTCCTGCGCGGCGCCGGCGGCTACTCCCCGGCCGAGATCTCCGAGGTGTTCCGCACCTGGAACGCGGGGCGGCTGGACTCGTACCTGATCGAGATCACCTCGCAGGTACTGGCCCACACCGACGCCGCCTCCGGCAAACCGTTCGTCGACATCGTGGCGGACCAGGCGGAGCAGAAGGGCACCGGCCGCTGGACCGTCCAAATCGGACTGGACCTGGGCGTGCCGATCAGCGGCATCGCCGAAGCCGTCTTCGCGCGTTCGCTGTCCGGCTCGTCGAACCTGCGCGAGGCCTCCCGCGGACTCGGTGGTCCCGCGCGCGCTCCGCTGACGGGGTCCGCTCTGGACACCTTCGCGGACGACGTCGAGCAGGCGCTGTACGCGTCGAAGGTGGTGGCGTACGCCCAGGGCTTCAACCAGATCCAGGCGGGCGGTGCCGAATACGGCTGGGACATCGATCTCGGCAAGGTCGCGTCGATCTGGCGCGGGGGCTGCATCATCCGCGCGAAGTTCCTGAACGACATCACGGCCGCGTACGCCGAAGAGCCCGCGCTGCCGACGCTGCTGACTTCAGGTGGCTTCCGCAAGGCCGTCGAGGACGCCCAGGACTCTTGGCGTTCGGTGATCTCCACGGCGGTGCGGCTCGGCATCCCGACCCCGGGCTTCTCGACCGCGCTCGCCTACTACGACGGTCTGCGCGCGGAGCGGCTCCCCGCCGCGCTGGTGCAGGGGCAGCGGGACTACTTCGGTGCCCACACGTACCGCCGCGTCGACCGCGAAGGTTCGTTCCACACCGCCTGGGCAGCCGACGGCCGCCCCGAGGCCTCGGCCTGACAGAGTCCCGTGATGGCCCCCGACTGCCAGGGGGCCATCACGCGGCCAACAGGACAAGGGCGACGAACACCAGGACGGTGAGCGCGATCCGCGTCATTCCCCGCGCGCCGCGACTATCTCCGCCAGCGCCCGCGAAATCACCGCCTCGGTCTTCTCCTTCGTGAGCCCGAGCCCGGTCAGCAGGTCGTCGCCGAGTTCGAACAGAGCCAGCAGGATGTGCTCGGTGCCGATGTAGTTGTGCCCGAGCCGCAGCGACTCCCGCATGGTCAGTTCCAGCGCCTTCTTGGCCTGCGCGCCGAACGCCATCTTCGCCGCCTCCGCCGGTTCGTCGGCGGGTTCCGGCAGCCTGGCCTCCGCGGCCTCACGGACGGCCTCGAGAGTCACGTTCTGTGCCACGATCGCCCCGGCGGCGAGCGCGGCCGGTTCCGAGAGCAGACCGAGAACCAGATGCACGGGCTCGATCTGCGGGCTCCTCGCCGAGACCGCCGCGTCCCGTGACGCGACGACGACGTGCCGCGCGCGATCGGTGTAGCGGCTGAACACCTTCACCAGGTCTTCCAGCGAAGAGCCGCTGGAGTCGACGAAGCGCTTCTGGGCTGCCTGCTTGGACACACCCATGTTCTTGCCGATTTCGGTCCAGGACGCGCCGGAACGTCGTGCCTGGTCGACGAAGTGACCGATCAGATGGTCGGCCACTTCGCCGAGGTGCTCGCCGAGGAAGACCGCGTCGGACAACTGGCCGAGCACGTCTCCGTCGGGATGCTGCTGCTTGATATGGGAGATGAGGTCGTCGAGCCGGACCGGATTCGTCATATCGTCAACTTTAGGTTGACGATCAGCCATCGTCAACCACGGGTTGACGCAAAGGTGGCCTTGAGGTCGAAGCCGTCGGCCTCCAGCGTCTCGAACCGTGGTTCCGGATCCGCGGCGAACAGGCGGCGCGCGGCGATGTGGTCCGGCGGCCGGTTCACCGACTCGACCCCGACGAGCACGCCGTCGCGGAACGACAGCACCGAGAACTTCCCGCCCTCCCGATCCCCGGTCACGACGGTCTTGTCCGCGCCGGTCAACAGCCCGGCGATCTGCAGTTTCGCGCCGAGCTGGTCGGTCCAGAACCACGGCAGGCTCTCGTAGGGCGCGGGTTCGCCGACGATGACGGCCGCGACGGCCCGCGCCTGGTCGACGGCGTTCTGCACCGACTCCAGCCGGGTCGCCGTCCCCGCCTGGACACACGGGAAGTTCGCGCAGTCCCCCACCGCCGAGATCTTCGGGTCGCTCGTGCGCAGGTGCTCGTCGACGACGACACCGTTCGCCACGGCGAGCCCCGCCTCTTCGGCCAGTCGTGTCCGCGGCACCACCCCGACCCCGACCAGCACCAGGTCGGCGAGCAGACGGCTGCCGTCGCTCAGTTCCACCTCGGCCACCCTGCCGTCACCGTGCAACGCGGCGACCCCCGTGCCGAGCAGGATGGTGTGCCCGGCCCCTTCGTGCAGAGCCGCGAAGTACGCCGAGACCTCGGGAGTCGCGACACGGGCCAGCAGCCTGTCCTGCGCCTCCACGATCGTCACGGGCCGTCCGGCGTGCGCGGCGAATTCGAGCCCGATGAACCCGCCTCCGACCACCACCACGTTCTCCGCGCTTTCCAGCGCGGCACGCAACACATCGGCGTCGTCCTTGGTGCGCAGGGTGAACACACCGTCCAAAGTGGAACCGGGAACCGGCAGGACACGGTTGTCCGCGCCCGTCGCGAGGACGAGATGGTCGTACTCATGGGCACTCCCGTCCTCGAGTACCACCTTCGTGTCATCGCGATCCACCGATGCGACACGGCCGGGGATCAGCTCGATGTCCTTCTCCGCGAAGAAGTCCTCGGGCCGCAAACGCAACTGGGCGTCGCCCGCGGTCCCGGCGAGGTAGCCCTTCGAAAGCGGAGGCCGCTGATACGGGAGGCCGGGTTCGTCACCGATCAGCACCACCCGGCCGTCGAACCCCTTGTCCCGCAGCGAGGTCGCCACTCCGAACCCGCTCTGCCCGGCCCCTACGACGAGGACGGTCTCCATCGGCGCTCCTTCCGTTGTACCCGATGTCCATTCAACACCGCCCCTTCGCAACATGATCCTCACGCGGCGGACGCGCTACGGTCATGCCCGGCGAGTCCACTGCTTGTTCCCGCACTGAGAAGGGGCTCCATGAGCAGGCCAGAGGTCCACCCGGTCGACGCCTGCCCGCCGCTGCCGAAGCTGACCTTGCTCGGACTGCAGCACATGACGATCATGTACGCGGGCTCGGTGGCCGTCCCGCTCGTCGTGGGCAGCGCGCTGAACCTGGACGCGGCGACGATCGCGTTGCTGGTCAACGCGGATCTGCTGGTCGCGGGCATCGCGACGCTGATACAGGCGGTCGGGATCGGGAAGATCTTCGGCATCCGGTTGCCGGTGGTGGCGGGCGCGACGTTCACCGTGGTCAACCCGATGATCATGATCGCGTCCCAGTACGGCATGCAAGCCGTCTACGGCGCGATGATCGCGTCGGGTGTCTTCGGCCTGCTCATCGCGAAACCGTTCGCGAAGATGATCCGATTCTTCCCGCCGCTCGTCTCGGGCACGCTGCTCATGGTCATCGGCATTTCGCTCATCGGCCCGGGCGTCGGCCTGATCGCCGGACACGACACCGGTTCACCGGACTACGCGAAGCCCGCCAACATCGCGCTCGCGTTCGGCGTGATCGCGGTGATCGTCCTGTTCACCCGGGTCCTGCGCGGGTTCGCGAGCCAGATCGGCCCACTGCTGGCGCTGTTGATCGGCCTGGTCGCGGCCATCCCGATGGGCTTGGTGAGCTTCAAGGGCATCGCCGACGCCGGCTGGTTCGGCCTCGCGTCACCGTTCCACTTCGGCCCGCCGACCTTCCCGATCGCGGCCGTGCTCTCGATGTGCGTCGTGATGCTGGTGACCTACACCGAATCCACCGCGGACCTGGTCGCCGTCGGCGAGATCACCGGACGGCCGGCGACGGACTCCGACCTCGCGCGGGGTCTCGCCACCGACGGCCTCTCGGCCATCCTCGGCGGCACGATGAACTCGTTCCCGGACACCGCTTTCGCGCAGAACGTCGGCCTCGTGCAGATGACCGGGGTGCGCAGCCGATGGGTGGTCGCGATGGCGGGTGGCCTGCTCGTGCTGATGGGCCTGGTGCCGAAGGTCGGCGCCTTCGTCGCGGCCGTACCGGAGCCGGTGATCGGCGCGGTCGCGGTGGTCATGTTCGCGATGGTCGCCGCGGTCGGCGTGCAGAACCTGAAGAAGGTGGAGTTCTCGGGCAACCACAACACTTTCATCGTCGCGGTGTCGGTCGGGGTCGGGCTGCTGCCCGCGTTCGCCACGAACCGGTTCGGGAACTCGATCTTCTTCCAGCACTTCCCGGCGTGGCTTCAGACCATCTGCGGCAGCCCGATCACGGTCGCCGCGATCGTCGCCTTCACCCTCAACCTGTTGTTCAACCACCTCGGCAAACGCCGGGAGCCGGATCTACTGCGAGCGCCCTAGCAGAACAGCCACTTCGGCCACAGGTTGCACTCTTCGGTCGGCGTCGTCGAGGGCGGCGGCGGCGTCGGGTTGGGCGGCTGCGGAACGACGGTGGACCCGGTCGTCCTCGGCGGATCGGCGGGCCCGTTCGATGACGTCGGCGTGGTGGGATCCGGGGAGTCGGACGTCGACGCGGCCGAACTCGACGTGCGGCGGCTGGACGTCGTCCGGCTGGGGCGCGACGAAGGCTCCCCGACGCCGGTTTCGACCGTCTCGGTGGACGGGACCGCCGACGTCGCGCCCGCTCCCCCGTTTTCCGAAGGCCGCTTCGGCATCTCGATGACGCTCATCTGGTTCGGCGCCGCATTCGGTTCGGGGTCCGCATCGAACCCGACGAGAACAGCGGCCGCGCCGCAGGCGACGACCACGGCGATCACCACCGCGATAACTCTCCAGCGTGACTTTGCCCGTGACTCCTCGTGGTCGTCCCAGCCCTCGCGAATAAGCAGGTCGGCGACCGAAACGTCGTCGTCATCCACCAGCTGAAACCTTTCGCACCGGGAACGAGCGAAGAGTAGTTTTACCGCAACTCACCGCCGAATGGGTGAAGTTAACCAAAAATTATTCACCCGATGGAACACGCCAGCGTAGGCCAGTCACACAGCGTGTATTCATCCGCTTCCGCTCATATCGGCGGTGACGGACCTTCGGTTCGCGTATACAGCGTCCCCCGCGGGTGGTGTAATCGACGGTGCCAGCACCGGAAGAGGGGGTTCGGACGGATCATGGAGGCTGACGCCCTCGCCGTGCCCGGAGCCGGTAATTCCGGTCGCCCGGCAGGCGCCCCGCTCGGAAACGGGCCGGTCGGCGATCTCGGCCTCGCGGGCGACCACGCCGCCATCTGGTCGTACGACTTCGAGCACGAGACCCTGTCCTGGCTGCCAGGACTCGAGAACCTGCTGGGCGGAGGCGTCCTCACCGAAGCCGAGATAGAGTCCAGGCTCGCCGATCTGGTGGCCCCGCTGACCTCCGGCACCCGCACTTCCCCGCCGTGGCGTGAGTTCGAACTCGAGCAGTCGTTCCTGAACCCGGCGGGCGAGGTCCGCTGGGTCCGGCTGCGTGCGCGCACGATCGGTGACGACAACGGCTCGACGGGCCTGCTCGGCATCGCCACCGACGTGACCGACGTCCGCGAGAACCGGCAAGCCCTCGAAGATCTCACTGACCGTTACCGGCTTTTGGTGGAACTCAGCCCGGACGCGGTCTGTGTCCACGAAGCCGGCGTTGTCACGTACGTCAACCGGGCGGCCGTCACCGCGCTCGGAGCGTCTTCGACCGCCGAGCTGATCGGGCGGCCGATCATGGACTTCGTCGCCGACGAGTCGCTCCCGGCCCTGCTGGACAGGATCGCGTCGCTTCACCGCCAAGGCGCGTCGACCGACCCCGCCGACACCGTCATGCTCCGCCTCGACGGCATGAAGTACCTGGTCCAGAGCATTTCGGTGCGCACGACCTGGGAGGGCAGGCCCGCGTTCCAGGTCATCATGCGCGACATCAGCGCGCAGAAGGCCGCCGAAGCGACCCTGCGCTACCAGGCCGCACTGATCAGCCACGTCAGCGACGCGATCATCGCGACCAGCGGCACCGGCGTGGTGACCAGCTGGAACCCCGCCGCCGAGAACGTCTACGGCTGGACGGCCGGAGAGGCGATCGGCGGCACGGTCAGCGATCTCGTCGGCGCCGAGCTGGATCCGGAAACGGTGCTGCGCAGGGGCGGCGTCATGCAGACGACCCACCGCCATCGCAACGGTTCGACCTTGGCCATCCGCATCTCGGCCGCGGAGATGAACGACGGGTTCGTCCTGGTCTGCGCCGACGAAACGGCCCGGCGGCGCGCCGAACAGCACTACAGCACGGTGGTCGCGTCCCTCGACGAAGGCGTGGTCGTGATCGGCCCCGGCGGCCTCATCGAATCGGCCAACCCGGCGGCGTGCCGGATCATCGGCGTCGACCACGACGACCTCATCGGCGTCCCGTGCGTGACGCTGGAGCTGTACGACGAACAGGGCCGGATCCCGCCCGCCCGGATGCCGTCGGTGATCACCCGGCGCACCGGGGTCACGCTGACCGGTCTCGTGCTGCGGCTGCGCAGGCCCGCCGGCGACGACGTCTGGATCTCGCTGACCTCGCGGCTGCTGCCGCCGGAAGACCCGTCGGCCCAGGCGGTGGTCGCCTCGTTCACCGACATCACCGAACGCCGCGCCATCGGCGAACGGCTCGCCCACGAGGCGACGCACGACCCGCTCACCGAACTCGCGAACCGGACGCTGGTGCTCGACAGCCTCGCCGAGGCGCTGTCCGGCGCGGGCCGCGCCGAGCTGACCACACTGCTGTTCATCGATCTCGACAAGTTCAAGGTGATCAACGATTCCCTCGGGCATTCGGTCGGGGACAAGGTGCTCCGCATCGCGGGCGAACGGCTGCGGCGGGGGATCGGAGAGAACGATCTCGTCGGCAGGCTCGGCGGCGACGAATTCGTCGTCGTGACCGCGGAGATCACCGAGCCGCACGAGATCAAGGCGCTGGCCGAGCATCTGCGCGAAGCGCTGACCGAACCGATCACCGTCAACGGCAGGCAGCTGCACATCGACGCCAGCATCGGCATCGTCACCGCCGCAAACGACGACACCCGGACCGCCGAAGATCTCCTGCGCGACGCGGATGTCGCGATGTACCAAGCGAAAACGCTCGGCCGGGCGCGCTACGAGTTCTTCGACGTCGAGCTGCGCGAGCGGATGCAACGGCGGCTGCGCATGGAGCAGGACCTGCGCGACGCCCTGCAGAACGAGGAACTCTGGACGGCGTACCAGCCGGTCGTGGACATCGAATCCGGCGAGATGGTCGCCGTGGAGGCGTTGCTGCGCTGGAAACATCCGGCGCACGGCAGCGTCTCGCCCGCCGAGTTCATCCCGCTGGCCGAGGAAAGCGACCTGATCAACCTGATCGGCAAGTACGTCCTGCGCACCACCACCCGCGAGATCGCCAGACGGCGCGAGCAACTCGGCATCGACCTCAACCTCAAGGTGAACCTCTCGGCCCGCCAGCTGGACGACCCGCATCTGGTCGCCGGGGTGCAGGACGCGCTGAAGACCACCGGGCTCCCGCCGCACGCGCTGACCCTGGAGGTCACCGAGAGCGCGCTGATGCGAGACCAGGCCGCGGCCGCCGAAGTCCTGATGTCGTTGCGCGATCTCGGTGTCTCACTGGCGATCGACGACTTCGGCACCGGCTACTCGTCGCTCGCCCAGCTGCAACGGCTCCCCTTGGATACGCTCAAGATCGACCGCACCTTCGTCACCGGTATCGCGGAATCGCGCGACGCGGCGGCGATCGTCAAGAGCATCATCGCGATGGCGCACGCCGTCGACCTGATCGTCGTCGCCGAAGGTGTCGAAGACGATAAGCAGCTCACGATCCTGCGTGAGCTGCGCTGTGACCAGGCGCAGGGCTTCCATCTCGGTCGCCCCGCGCCGCCGGACGAACTTTTCGGAGCCGTGGGATGAGTGTCGAGATCAAAGCCGGAAAAGACCGCTACGACATCGTCGTGGACGGGAAGATCGCCGGGTTCCTGGAAACCCGCACCCGCCCGGACGCGATCCTGTTCCTGCACACCGAGATCTCGGACGACTTCGCGGGACAGGGTCTCGCCGGCAAGCTCGTGACCGCGGCGCTCGACGACGTCCGGTCGCAGGGCAGATCCGTCCTGCCCTACTGCCCGTACGTGCGCTCGTTCATCGCGAAGCACCGTGAGTACGAGGACCTCGTCCCCGAGGACAAACGCGCCGAATTCGAACTCTGAGCCTCAGCCCGGATAGATCGTCAGCAGTTTCGCGAGCTCGTCCTCGGTGAGGACGACGTCCAGCTCGCGCAGTGTCGCGTCGAGCCGCTCGGGCGGGACCGTGGTGGTCTCCTTGGTCCCGTCCGGGCGTTCGACGATGAACTCCTCACCGACCAGTTTGCGGCTGAGTCCTTCCTCCAGCCGCATGACCACCAGCTGCCCAGTGAACGGCGACCGCGGATGCGTCGACGTGTAGTGGTGGTAGACCTCGTAGTCGATCCGGTGCATCGGTGTGAGTGTGAAGGCGTGCAGGTCGGTCCAGTCGTCGCCCTCCTTTTTCTGCAGGCGCCACCAGTCGCCGTCGGCGACGAGCCGGTGCGGCCAGCCCGCCTGATCCACCACGGCGCCATCGGCCAGCGGCATCGGCACCAGCATCCCGGCGCCGAATCCGACGTCGACCAGATGCGGGACGCCGTCCGCCTCGACCACGAGCGTCATATGCGTGTACGGCCCGTTCTTCTGCGGCTGCACCCGCGCGACCAGGCGGCGTACGGGGTAGCCGAGCTGCTCCGCGGCCGCCGCGAACAGGCTTCCGTGCTCGTAGCAGTAGCCGCCACGATGGCGGTGGACGAGTTTGCCGATCACGTCTTCGAGCGCGATTCCCTTGTGCTGCCCCAAAACGACGTCGACATTCTCGAACGGGACGGCCAGGACGTGCGCCTTCGCCAGCTCACGCAACGCGGCGGCGGAGGGCTTCGCGCGGTCCTGGCCGATCCGGCCGAGGTACGCGTCGAGGTCGAGGGTGTCGACGGTCCATTCGTCGACCTGCTCAGGTGCGATTGTCATGCTTCGAGATTGACACCTCGACCTTACTTGAAGTCAAGGTCGATCTTGGCCGCGGAAAACCGTTACCCCAACTGGTAACTGGCAACGGCCCCCGACTTTCGTCAGTTCACGGACGAGTGACGATTGGCCACCCTTCCGGAGTGAGCCGGTGAAACACACCGGCGTGGAAGGAGAAAGCAGATGAGGACTCGTACCCTCGTCGCCGGTCTGCTGACCGGAGCGGCCGCCGTGCTCGGGTTGGCGATGCCGGCTTCCGCCGCCGAACCGCCCTCGGGCGTTCAGCCGCTGATCGTGGGCGGTGTGGACGCGACCGAGACCTACAGCTTCATGGCGTCCATGCAGACCAAGAGCGGTGACCACAACTGCGGCGCGTCCCTGATCTCACCGGAGTGGCTGGTGACCGCCGCGCACTGCGTCGAGGGTGAGCAGCCCGCCAACTGGCAGTACCGCCTCAACACCACCGACCACACCAAGGGCGGCGAGGTCGCCGAGGTGGACAAGTTCGTGGTCCACGAGAAGTACGACGGCTCCGGCCCGTACGACATCGCCCTGGTGCACCTGACCAAGCCGGCGGAGGCGGCGCCGATCGAGATCGGCCAGTCGCCGGCGGCGGGTACCGACGTGCGGGAGATCGGCTGGGGGCTGACCTGCCCCACGCGCGGCTGCGGTTCCGCCCCTGTGGTGCTCCAGCAGCTCGACACCAAGATCGCCGAAGACTCCGGGTGCTCCGGCTCCGGCGCCTACGACGCGCAGACCGAGCTGTGCATGGACAACCAGGGCGGCAAGGCGAGCGCCTGCTACGGCGACTCGGGCGGCCCTGCCGTCGTGAAGTCGGGTGACAAGTGGACGCTGGTCGGCGCCACCAGCCGCGGTCAGACCGCGAGCTGCCCGGAGATGCCGGGCATCTACACCGACGTGACCGCGTTCTCCGACTGGGTCAAGCAGCAGACCGGTAAGTAGAACGCCAAGCCCGCACCGCGCGGTGGCGCCCGATGCTCCTGCGACATCGGACGCCACCGCGCGGGGCCGTGGATCCGGCCCCAGGCATGAAAAAACCGCCTCGATGTGCATCGAGGCGGTTCGTTGAGCGGTGGCCAGGGCCGGGGTCGAACCGGCGACCTTCCGCTTTTCAGGCGGACGCTCGTACCAACTGAGCTACCTGGCCGGGAACGCCGGCAAGGAGCCGAACGATCTTGCGACCCTGACGGGACTCGAACCCGCGACCTTCGCCGTGACAGGGCGACGCGCTAACCAACTGCGCCACAGGGCCTTGCATACTGCGGTGTAACTGTACTGCGTACTCCCAACGGGATTCGAACCCGCGTTGCCGCCTTGAAAGGGCGGAGTCCTAGGCCGCTGGACGATGGGAGCCCGGTTCGGTTTCGGCGAACCGACCGACCCGCGCTCTCCGGTGTCCCCGGGAGCGAACATAACTATAGGACACCCCCGTTTCCGCTTCCGCACAGGGGGTCCCTTAGTTGTTCACAGGGCTGGGACCTGCGAGAACGCGGCGAGTTCAGGATATCAGGCCCGAGCCGCCGCCCGGACCTGAAACGAAGCCCGGCCGCGCGGCACACCCCCGCGCGGCCGGGCCCCGTGAACGAACTCAGCGCTGGACGGGCGCCTGCCCGTCCTCGTCCAGCGTCAACCCCAGCATGTCCAGCAGCTGGACACAGTCATCGACACCCAACGCCCCATTGGCCACCGCCAGCCGGGCACGGCGCACCTGGTCGTCGGACACGCGCTGCGCGTCCCCCTGACCCGTGCGCTGCGCCGGCAGACCACCGGCCAACGTCGTCGAGCTTCCCCCATCGGCACCTTCGTACCGAAGGAGGAACTGTCGAACTTCCACAGACCCACCCATGGTTCCTCCAGACGGCCAACGAACAGCTTGGCCGCGAGGCTAGCCAGAGCCGGCCGCGACACACAGCCCCCCGGAGAGTGAACCTGTCGCCACGCTCCGCACAACGCAGAGCGATCGCGCATGCGGCCGCGCCACATGAACCCCAGGCGAACCACAGGTGGCGCCCTGCCCGGAATTCTGCCCGCGCCCACTCGCCCTTCTCAGCAAACCGTGCAACAATCGATTTGCTGACACACCCCCGGTCAGCGCCTGTGGAGATCCCCTCCGACCCCCGCGTTCCTCCCCCTGGCGCGGGGGTCGCTCCGTTTTCTGGGGGCCACCCCCAGGCCCCAGGTTCCTTGCGGCGGCGGTTGGCAGCCCAGGACCGGTCCCATGATCTTTCCCCTCGCCGGTTGCGGGTTGTGATCATGGGAAAAGGGTTTCCTGTCGGGGTTGGGCCATTCGAGACAAAATAATGGGTGTGTCGTGGCTCACTGTGGTTGGTTTGCCGAGACCGAACCGTTATCGTGGCCCGGTGCCCCTTCCTTCCCTGAGCCGTCGTAGCGGCAGCCGCACGAACCTGAAGCCGGTCAACCCCGGTCGTCACCGCAACTCCGCCTCCAAGGAGGCCGAAGCGGTCGTCGAAGACACGGAGCTCACCAGCTACCTTCGTGCCCTCGCCCCTGAGAACGACCCGGAAAGCACCGGCACCGGCAAGCGCTTCGGTGAAGCGCAGGTGTTCCAGCTGCGCATGAACCTCATCGCCTGCGAACAGCTCAAGGACGCCGCCGCCGAGCGCAACCTGTCGCCGCAGGCGCTGGCGCAGGAATGGATCCTCGAGCGCCTCTCGTGGGAATCGCAGGCCAACTCGGCCCAGCAGCGCCGCCACGAGGAAGCCCACACCGACGAATTCCGCTTCGACGCCAACGCGTGGGAGCAGCCCGTCCCCCGCTGACCCCGGTCCCCCGGAACGGAACAGCACAACAGAAGAAGCCTTCAGGCAAGAGAAAAGCCCCCGGCGATCGCCGGGGGCTTTTCTGATCAGTCTGAGCAACGCCTGAAGGGCGGACTCAGATCGCGCGGACCTTCTGGGCCTGCGGGCCCTTCTGGCCCTGACCGACCTCGAACTCCACTCGCTGGTTCTCCTCGAGCGTGCGGAACCCGCGACCCTCGATCTCCGAGTAGTGAACGAAGACGTCGCCCTCGCCGCCATCCTGCGCGATGAAGCCGAAGCCCTTCTCCGCGTTGAACCACTTCACAGTGCCTTGCGCCACCGCTGTACTCCTCGTTGCACATCCGCTTCGAGTGCCTCCGAAGCGACACCCAGACCGTCCCGGGCGGTTCCAACGAGTCGAGCGAAGAGCGCGTCACCGGCTCATGGCTCGCGTCAGAAGTTCCGCGAGTGTGAAGCCACGAACACGCAAAACGACGGCCTGATGGCAGCGTACCGGGATCTGGCCATATTTGAAGCCCGTGATCGGACTCTGGGCGCCCCCAAGTACCAAGGTCACCGGAACGTCGTACGCGGATCCGGCTTCTGTCGGACCCCCTCGCTACCCTTTCGCCGTACGCCGACCTCAGGTCATCGCCGGACACGGAACGAAGTCGGCCATGCCCCGATCGTGAACTACGATCCACCCGATTGTGACTCGCATCACTCTCGGTGGGATCAACTTAAGGGGCGGTCCGGACGTCATGGTCGGTGTACAGGGGAGCAAAGGGGAAGCTTTGAGGTTCACGGAAACCGCGCGCCGCCGGGCGGCGTTCGCGGCACTGGGGTTGGTGGCCGTTCTGACGCTGGGGGCGTGCAGCAGCGAGCCGACCGTGTCGGCCAGCGGGCCGGACGGCGGCGGGCCGGTCAGCAGTGACACCGGCGGGAAGGCGCCCGCGCCCGCCAAACTGACGTACGAGCCCGCGGCGGGCGCGCAGGACGTCGCACCGGGGCAGCCCATCAAGGTCAGCGTCGCCGACGGCACGCTCGACCAGGTCGTGCTGACCAATCCGGACGGCAAGCAGGTCGCGGGTCAGCCGTCCGAGGACAAGAAGAGCTGGTCCACCACCGAACAGCTCGGCTACGGCAAGGCCTACACGTGGTCCGGCAAGGCCACCGGCACCGACGGCAAGCCCGTCGAGATCGGCGGGAACTTCACCACCGTCAAGCCGCGCAAGCAGGTGGGCGCGAACATCAACGTCTTCGACGGGCAGACGTACGGCGTCGCCATGCCGATCACGCTGACGTTCCCCAGCAAGGTCACCGACAAGGCGTCGGTCGAGAAGGCGCTCTCGGTCGAGACCACGCCGAAGACCGAGGGGTCCTGGGCCTGGGTCCACGACGACACCTCGGTGCACTGGCGGCCGAAGGCCTACTGGCAGCCCGGCACCACGGTGAAGTTCAACGCCAAGATCTACGGCGTCAAGATCGGCGAAGGCGTGTACGGCAAGGAAGACCGCTCGGCGAGCTTCACGATCGGCCGCTCGCAGATCGTCAAGGGCAACACTCAGACCCACCGGCTCGTGGTGGTCCGTGACGGGCAGCAGATCGCGGACTACCCGGCCAGCTACGGCCTCGACGCCGACCCGGGCCGCGTCACGCCGAGCGGCACGCACGTGGTGATGTCCAAGCACGACACGTACTCGATGACCAACGAGCGCTACAACTACGAGAACATCGTCGTGCCGTCCGCGGTGCGGTTCTCGACCAACGGCGAGTTCATCCACGGCTACGCGCCCTCGATCTGGGCGCAGGGCAAGAAGAACATCTCGCACGGGTGCGTGAACCTGGCGCCGGCGAACGCCAAGGCGTACATGGACGGCGCCCTGGTCGGCGACCCCGTCGAGATCGAGGGCAGCACGGTGAAGATCAACCGCGCGCGCGACTACAGCGACTGGACCTACTCCTGGGACGAGTGGACCAAGCTGTCCGCTCTCGCGAGCTGAAGTACTTCCATGGAACCGGGCGGCCGGAGACCTTCGCGGTCTCCGGCCGTTCGTGTTCGTTGCCGTGCGCTGACTGGCACCTTCCGCGAACTTCCGAAACTCGATGCAACCCCAGAACGAGCGGGACGCATGTCTAACGACGTAAGGCGCCGCGGCCAATGAGCGGCGCCCGGATCGAGGAGACACTCTTGCGTACTCGTATCGCTCTTTCCCTCGGCGCGCTGCTGCTGGCGGGCGGCGCCGCCTTCGCGACCACGTCGCTGGCGTCGGCCGATCAGAGCGCCCCGTCGCCGACGACCACTCAGGCGCCCCAGCCGCCGACCAAGGCGCCCACCGTGGCACCGGGCGAACCGACCCGCGCTACCACCGCCCCGCCGGCGCCGGCCCCGGCGAAGACCGGCGCCGCCGTCGTGAAGCCGGGTGAGCACCGCGTGCCCAAGGCCGTTCCCGCCGGGCCGACCGGGGATCTGCACCTCCCCGCCATCGTCGAAGGAGCCGGTAACTAGGTGTCGCTGAGCCGCTCGTCGAAGACCGGGACGGGCTCGCCGTGGGACGGCGAGTTCGCCCGGTACTTCGACGAGCGCGCGCACAGCCTGCGTGCCACCGCGTACCTCTTGTGCGGCGACTGGCACCAGGCCGAGGACATCACCCAGGCCGCGCTGCTGAAGCTGTACCTGGCTTGGCCGAGGCTCTCCCGGCACGACGCGCTCGACGGCTACGCGCGCAAGATCGTGCTGCGGACGTTCCTCTCCGAGCACCGGCGCGTGTGGCGCAAACGGGAGAAGCTCACCGACGCCCTTCCCGACGTCCCGAGCGAGGCAGGGGGCACCGAACAGGAGATGCTGGTCAGGCACGCGCTGTCCGGCATCGCCCCGAAGCAACGGGCCGTACTGGTGCTGCGCTACTTCGAAGATCTCGGCGTCGAAGAGACGGCCGCGGCGCTGGGCTGCAGCACCGGCAACGTGAAGAGCCAGGCCGCGCGGGGTCTGGCGACCCTGCGCAAGCGGCTCGGACCGCATTTCAGCGAACTGGCCTTGAGCGGAGCGCACGACGATGGGAGGTGAGGAGATGGACGAGGACATCAAAGGCGTGCTTTCGCACGGGGCGAGCGGTCCCCCGCTGGGTATCCGGGCGGCGGACATCATCGAGCGGGGTGGCCGGATCCGGCGACGACGCAAACGGCTGGCGGTGGCGGGGAGTTCGCTGGCGACGGCCGCGGTGATCGTGTTCGGCGCGATCGCCGTCGGCGGTCGCGGCGGCGAGGGTTCCACGCCGGTGCAGCCCGCGGGGCCGGGCCTGTCGACCATCGCCCCGGCACCGGTCTCGCCTGCGCCTTCCGAGACGACTCCCCGTCCGGAAGTCTCCCCCGAGAAGCCGCCCCCGCCCGCGACGGCCCCGAAGACCGAGCAGACGCGTTCGACACCGAGGTCCGTTCAGCCCGGCCGTACGACGACGGCCGGTCCTCCTCACGCTCCGTCGCCAACGAAGGGGCCGAGCGAGCCGCCGACGGCGATCACGACCCACTGATCCACCGCCCGGAACGTCCGATTCCCGAAGTGTGACCCAAAGTAATCGGAAATTCTCCGACATCGGCTTCACCTGGTGCTTCGTCACCGATTCGGGGGAACGGCGGTCGCGCGACCGATCCAAAGCGCTGAATCAGGACGTTTGAACACCTACGGTCGGGGGAACAAACCCTCGACGATGGGTAAGTAAACGGGTGGGTCGGGAGGTCAAACCCATGGCCGAAGAGGCGCTGAGCGCGTCACATCAGGAAAAAGGGGAACCGGCGGAGGCCCCACCTGAGCAGATCAGAAAGGCCGTCGCCGGAGCGGCGATGGGTAACTGCATCGAGTGGTACGACTTCGGTGTTTTCGGCTTCATGCCCGCCATCCTGGGGCAGGTCTTTTTCAACGCTTCGAGCACTTCCGAGGGTGCGCTGGCGACCTTCGCGGTCCTGGCGATCACCTTCATCGTGCGGCCGTTCGGCAGCTTCGTGTTCGGCCCGCTGGGGGACAAGATCGGGCGCCAGAAGGTGCTCGCGCTGACGATCATCCTGATGTCCGGGTCGACGTTCATCATCGGCTTGTTGCCGTCCTACGCGACGATCGGCCCGGCCGCGGCGGTCCTGCTGATCCTGTTGCGCACCATCCAAGGCTTCTCGGCGGGCGGTGAGTACGGCGGCGCGGCGACGTTCATCGCGGAGTACGCGCCCGCCCGGCGCCGGGGTTTCTGGGGCAGCTGGCTGGAGTTCGGCACGCTCGTCGGGTTCGCGATGGGCGCCGGCTTCGTCACGATCTTCACCGTCGTCCTCGGCGACGAGGCCATGCGCGAATGGGGCTGGCGATTGCCGTTCCTGATCGCGGGCCCGCTCGGCATCGTCGGTCTCTACCTGCGGAACAAGCTGGAGGACACTCCGCTGTTCCAGGAGATCGAGAAGAAGAACCAGGTCGAGAAGTCGCCGCTGAAGGCGCTGCTCAAGAAGCACTGGACGTCGATCCTGCACCTGATCGGCATCGTGGTGATGCTGAACGTCGCCGACTACATCGTGATCACGTACCTGGAGACGTATCTCAAGGACGTGGTCGGCTTCAGCGGGCACGCGCCGTTGCTGATCATCCTGGCGACCATCGCGCTGATGCTGGTCCTGATCGTGCCGATCGGCATGCTGTCCGACCGCATCGGGCGAAAACCCATCCTGATCGCGAGTTGCGCCAGCTTCCTGGTGTTGCCCATCCCGGCGTTCTCGTTGATGGGCGCGGCCGCGGACGACCAGAACGGCTGGCAGCTCACCCTCGGCGTGCTGATGATCGCGGTGCCGCTGGTGCTGATACTGGCCGTGCTGGCGGCGACGCTGCCGGCGATGTTCCCGACGCAGGAGCGCTACGGCGGTTTCTCCATCGGGTACAGCGTCTCGACCGCGGCGTTCGGTGGCACGGCGTCGTACGTCATCGGCAGCCTGGTGAACTCGACCGGCGACACCCTATGGCCCGCGTACTACCTGATGGGCTCGGCGGCGATCGCGGCCATTCCGATCCTGCTGCTGCCGGAAACGGCCGGGGTGTCGCTGCGTCGCATCGTGAGTTCGCGGATCATCCGGCGCCGGAAACCGGAACCGGCCACTCCCGGCGGCGCCCCGGAGCTACCGGCGAGTTAACGTCTTTCCATGAGCCGTATCTCGCAGCCGTGGCCGCCGGTCGAAGTCGAACCGGCGACCGTTCACCCGAAAGCCCCGCAGCCGGGCAGCCACCTCGGCATCCACTTCGGTGAGTGTTTCGGGTGCGGCGACGAGATCGAGGCCGGGCTCCACCTGCATTCGACGGTGGGCGAAGGGACGACGGTGTACTCCAAGTTCACCGTCACCTCCGCCCACCAGGGTGCGCCCGGCCTCGCGCACGGCGGTCTCCTCGCCTGCGCCTTCGACGAGGCGCTCGGCGCGACCGTCGGCAACCTGCTGCGCCGCCCCGCCGTCACCGGGAAGCTGGAGACGGATTTCCTCCGGCCGGTCCCGGTCGGCTCGACCCTGTACATCGCCACGAAACTGGACGGCGTCGCCGGCCGGAAGATCTACGTGAGCGCCGACGGACGGCTCGACGCCGAAGACGGCCCTGTCGCGGTGCGTGCGCGGGCGCTGTTCGTGCGGGTCGAGTTCGAGCACTTCAGCACCCACGGGGATCCCGAGGCGCTGCAGAAGCTCGCCGCCGCGCACGAGAAGGCCAAACGCGAACGCGAGTGGGACATCAACCCCTGAGCATTTCGTCCTCTGAATGCGGTGGTTCGTAGGCCGAACTACCGCATTAAGAGGACGAAATGCGTGCTAGGTGAGGGTACGAGGCCGGATCGCGTTCGCCTTGTCGACGAGTTCGACCCGCTGGTCGACCGAGCCTGCCAACCGCGCCAGCGTCCGGTAGCAGCGCTCGAGCCCGAACCGCAGATCCCGTTCGTCCAGGTCGCAGCCCAGCACCTTCGCCCCCGGCGTCGGCCGGTTCTGCGAGTTGAGCCAGCCGTACGCCGCCTCGAGGACCTCCGCCGACAAACGTGTGCGACGTTCGGCGTCGAGCTGCAGACGCTCCAGCCTGGTCGAGGCGTCGACGAGATCCCGCTCGGACACCATCACCGGGTCCTTGCCGCCGCCGTTGATCCTGGTCTTGATCTTGATCGCGGCCACCTGCGCGGCGACATAGTGCGTCGAAGACGCGGGAACGGCTTCGAGCACCTCGATCGCGCTCGCCCTGGCGCCCTGCGCGAGGTACACGCGAGCGAGGCCGAAGGCGGCGCTGACGTAGGACCGGTCCGTTCGCCACACCAGCTCGTAGTAGCGCGCGGCGCCGAAGTAGTCCCCGACTCCCTCCGCGCTGACGGCCAAGGCCAGCTTCGGCGCGATCTCGCCGGGCAGGTCGTCGTACACCGCTTCGAACGCGACGTGCGCGACACGGGACCGGCCGCCCGCGAGCTCGATCAGCCCGCGGTACCAGTCGATCCGCCAGTCGTGCGGGAAACCGGCCTTGATCGCGAGGTACTGCGCGGCCTGCAGCTGCCGCTGCGCCTCGACCAGCTCGCCGAGTTCGATCCGGGCGCGGACGATGCGCAACCGGACCTCGATCGACTCGCGCGGCGCGCCGGCCAGCGACTCGATCGCGCCCTTGGGATCGAGCGCGACCGTCGACGCGAGCACACCGGCCGCCGGGTCGTCCGTGTCGACCTGCGGGATCGGCAGACCAGCGACCACCTCGCCGGGATCCGGCAACGGCACGCTCCCGCCGTGCTCCGGGACGACCATGTCCACGCCGAACGTGCGGCTCTCCGGGCCGAACACGGTCGAAGCTCCAGGGCGCGGCTTCCCCGTACCCAGCGCCATGATCTCGCGGAGCACACCGGTCAGCTGGTCGGCCATCTCCTCGGCCGCGATGAACCGGCGATCCGGGTCCGTATGCGTCGCCCGCTTCAGGAACCGGTAGTACGAACCGAAGAGCGCGAACAACGGGACGACGTCCGGGCCGGGCAGGGTGGTCTTGTACTTGGTGGTGTAGCCGGAGAATTCGAAGCTGAGGACGGCGAGCGTGCGGCCGACCGTGTACAGGTCCGACGCCACCGAAGCGCCGTGCGTCGCCAGCTCGGGCGCGCTGTAGCCGGTGGTGAAGAACAGCGGGCTCTCGTAGTCGTCGACGCGGCGGACCGCGCCGAGGTCGATCAGCTTGAGCTGTTCGTGCGTCTGGATGACGTTGTCGGGCTTGAGGTCGCAGTACAGCAGGTTCTGGCCGTGCAGGTAGCCCATGGCGGGCAGGATCTCGAGCCCGTAGGCGATCACCTGGCCGATCGGCAGCGGCTCCGGGCGTTTGGTCTCGCGGTGGTGCGCGAGCGCGAGCTGCCGCAGCGACTGGCCACCGACGTACTCCATGACGATGTAGCCGACCGAGTTGCCGGTGTCGCCGTCCGGATGCTGCACGAAGTTGTGGATCTTGACGATGTTCGGGTGTTCGACCTCGGCGAGGAACCGCTGCTCGTTGGCGGCGGCCGCCATCGCGGTGGCGTCGCCGGTGTCGATCAAACCCTTGAGCACCACCCAGCGGTCGCTGACGTTGTGGTCCTGCGCGAGATAGATCCAGCCGAGGCCGCCGTACGCGAGCGCGCCGAGCACCTCGTACTGGCCGCCGACGATCTCGTTCGGCCGCAGCTTCGGGACGAAGGAGAACGGGTTCCCGCACTTCTCGCACTTGCCCTCGGGCGAACCGGGTTCGCCGTCCTTGCCGCGGCCGACCTTGGCGCTGCAACTACCGCAGAAGCGCTTCTCCTCCGACACCATCGGGTTCTCGAGGACCGCGGACGCCGGGTCGCGGTACGGCACCTGCGGGACGTCGACGAGCCCCGCGCCGAGACGGCCACGACGCGACGTGCGGGACGACGTCCGGCGCGCGGTGCCGGGGAACGAACCGGTTCCGGTGCCGGTGCCCGTGCCCCGGCTGCCCGATCCGGTCCCGGTTCCTGTTCCGCGGCTTTCGCTGGAGCGTTCCGGGAGGACGCTTTCCGTGCCCGAGTCCGGCAGCGGCCCGGGTCCGTTGTCGACGCGCGGCGTCGGCGGCATGATGCTCTGCGTCTCCGGTGCCGGCGAGGCGAGCACGCTGGTCGGCTGCGGCGCGTCGGCGGGTGCCTGCCAGTCAGGACGGACGACCTGGGTCCTCGGGCTCACCGGGGCCATGTCGCCCGGCGGGCGCGTCGGGTCATCGGCGCCGGGAATCGGCCGTTGCTGGCCGCGCGGCGGAGTCTGCGGGCGCTGGACGGGCGCGTTGATGGCCGTGCGCTCGGCGTCGTTCTCCGGCTTGGGCCCCGGCGGCTCGGAGAGATCGAGCCTGCCGGAAATGGACGGTTCGGGCGTTTCCCAGCGGACCGGCGCCGGTGGCGTCCAGGAGGCGGACTCCGCCTCACGATCCGGCGTGGCGTCGTCCGGCGCTGCGTGCCGAGGACGGCGCGGCTCTTCCGACACTGGTACCTCCCGAAATCCCCGCGACGGCGTCATCCCGATCCTAGTGGTGAGCAGGCAGGTCGTGTCCGCGCCGGGTCCAACCCGCTACGGTGCGATGGAGAACCGATTCAGCAGGTGATGAGGGGGAGGGACCGGTGCCTGCGTCATTTTCGATGTCGATGGCCCAGCTCGACGTCGTACTCGAAGATCTCGGACTCGGCAGATTCGTGCTGCCCTTCGAGATCCCGACCGTCGGGACCACCATCTCCGAACGCGAGCGGCACTGCGAAGAGATCTGGGCCGGGCTGACCGAGCGGGGTTTCGCCCGCGGCGGTGAACTACTGCGCGACTACGAACAGACCCTCCGCCTCTGGGCCACCGGGGACTTCGTCCTCACCATGGAGGCGCACGAGGTCGAGCAGGACGCCGAATACTTATATCGAGGTGCGTGGAACAGTCGCCAGGGTGTCGTGAGCCAGCAACGCGGCTTCGACATCCTCTTCGAGCCGGTCTACCCCGAACAGGTCGTCGCGACCCTCCTCGGTTATCTGCCATCACTGCAGCCATTCCCCGGACGGGTGACGACGTCCAGCACACTCCCCCCGTCCAAACGACCGGACGACCCGTTCGACGAGGACCCGGACAACCTCCGCCTGGGCGCCGCCGGTCGCTTCTTCGAACACCCGCTCGCGCGGCTGGGCACGGTCAGCGTCACCCTGCGCGACGACAGGGGCAAACCGCAGCAGAAAAGCGTCCAGTGGTTCGACAGCGTCCAGGGCCGCTTCATGCTCGCCACCGACCGCTTCCCCGACGGCGAAGTCCGCCGCACGTTCACCCCGACGAGCGGCTCTCACCTGGCACGATGGGTCCACGACCTGGTCGAAGCCGCCCGCGTCGGCAGTGCGTGATCCTCGCCGGAAGGCGGGCTTCGGGACCGTTTCCGCTGATATCGTGATCTGACGAGCGCTATGAGTAACCGGGACTTGGTACAGGGGAGAGACCATGACTGAAGGCGCCGGCGGACCGCCGGGCAACTTCTCGGACATTCTGGGCGACTTCTCGGCGCAGGCCGACCGGATGGTGACGGCGGCGAAGGAGGGGCGGTTCGCGGTCAGCGAGGAGGCCGGGGAGGCCCTGAAGACCGCCATCGATGACTATCTCTACGACTGGAACAACAACAAAGGCATGTTCCAACGCCTTGCGGAAAAGCCGAAACTGGGTGCCGGACCATACGCGCAGCGGATCGGCGACCATGCGGTTCTGGTCGCAGATGGTGACGACCTGTCCGCGAAGAAGCAGCTGGACATGTTGAGGGACATCGTGATTCGAGCCAATGAAGCAATCAACCTGGCAAAGACCAAGTACAAGCAGCAAGACGAACATGGCGCTGACGCGTTCAAGAACCTGAAACAGGGCTGACTTCCTTCCTATGAAACTTCACCTCCGCCTCTGCCTGATACCGGCTCTGACGGTCGCGTTGATCACCTCAACGGCTTGTTCGTCAGAGACCCCTGGAACAGCGACGCCCATACCGACGTCATCCAATCCGGCCACCGCGACCTCTACCGGCACTGATCCTGCAGACATCTTCGGTGCACTGAAGGCATGTGACCTGCTGGAGCCGACGACCACGGCCAAAGGGTTCGAGCCTCCAAGGGTGGAAACCTACGAGAGCGACAACGGATGCAGGACCGCGAAACGTGGCTACGCCTCTGTCAGCATCTACCTCGTCCCCGAGGCCGGGATCGACAAGCTGTCGCCTGGGCAAGGAATCAAAGTCCCCGCGAAGGTGAACGGGCGCGATGCGGTCGAAATCCCGGGTGACGCAGGAACCGATGCCTGCACAGTCGCTGTCGCAGTTGGCCCTGACGCGCGATTGACGGCTTCGACGACTCTCGAGCAGACCGGAACCAACGAGGAAGCCTGCGCACTTTCGCGAGAGATCGCCACGGCCGCTGAACCGAAACTGCCCAAGGGAAACTGATGACGTCTCGTGTCCGCCTAGGTTCGCTGATCGCGGTACTCGCGGTTGCGGTGAGCGGCTGCTCGTCTGAACTTCCAGGCAGCGCCATCGCCTCGGAACCGAGCGTGGCACCGGCGAACGCGGACAACCGGTCAGGTGAAGTATTCGGTGGCCTCAAAGCCTGCGAACTCCTCGAACCCACCACGACGCGCAAGGGCTTCGCTGCCCCAGAAATCGAGCGATACGAAAGCGATAACGGATGCGCGGCCCAAAAGCGCGGCTACGCATCCGTGAGCATCTATCTCGTTGCCGAGGCGGGCATCGACCAACTGTCACCTGGCCAAGGAACCAAGATCCCGACCAAGGTCGGTGGCCGTGAGGCCGTCGAAATTCCAGGAGACTCTGGCACTGAGGCTTGCACCGTCGCGATCGCCGTGACCCCCAGCGCCCGGATGACGGCATCGACGTCCCTCAACGAGGGCACGAACGAAGAAGCGTGTGCCCTCGCCAGGGAACTTGCCGTCGCCGCTGAGCCCAAACTTCCCAGGGTGGGCTGATGGACCTTCGCTTGCGTCGAGGTTCTCTGATCGCACCGATCGCGGTACTCGCGGTCGCTAGTGCGTGTTCATCCGACCTTCGGGGTGATGCCGTGCCTCAAGCAGCAGCGACCAAGTCCAGCATTCAGTCGGCCGATGTATTCAAAGACCTCCGCGCCTGCGATCTGCTGGAGCCCACCACCACGGCCAAAAGCTTCGACCCACCAGTCGTCGAGACTTACGAAAGTGACAACGGCTGCGCTACGAGGAAGCAAGGATTCGGCTCCGTCAGCATCTACCTCGTTCCGGAAGCCGGCATCGACCAGCTATCGCCAGGGCAAGGAACCAAGATTCCAACCAAGGTCCGGAGCCGGGACGCCGTCGAAATCCCTGGCGATGCGGGCACACAAGCCTGCACGGTGGCGATCGCCGTCACCCCTAATGCCCGGATGACAGCCTCGACATCCTTGAACAAGGGAACCAACGAGGAAGCCTGCGCACTCTCCCGCGAGATCGCAGAAGCCGCCGAACCGAAACTGCCCAGAGGCAACTGACTACGGAACGGGAGGGACCATGGTCAACGTCGGCCAAGACGACTTCGACAGCAAGTTCTCGGCGATGGGCAACACCGGCCGGACGTACGAGGCCAAGCGGTACTCCGAAACGTACGACGAGGTCAACGCGGGTCCGGGCGGCAACTCCCTTACGGCGAGGCTGACGGCAGAAGCGAAGGCGGGGCAGTACTCGGCCGACCAGGCTGCGGCGCTGGCGCAAGGTCAGCAGTTCCGAGCCGGCCTCGATCCGTCGGACCAGCGCTACGAAGCCGTCCCGCACGGCGAGCTGAAGAACATGGTCACGCAGGACCTCGACCCGCAGGACATCGACGAGAAGGGCGAGCTCTGGAACAACCAGGGCAACTCCCTGAACACCTTCAGCAACGCCGTCCGCGACGCGATCGGCAAAGAGGGCGAGCACTGGCAGGGCGACGGCGCCAAGTCGGTCACCGATTTCTTCTCCAACATCAGCAAGTGGGCCGACACCGCGGGCGACGGCGCGTATCTCGCGTCCAACCGGTTCTCCCAGTCCGCCGCCGCGGCCACCACCGCGAAGAACTCCATGCCCGAAGAGGTCCCCTTCGACCGCAACGCCGAGTACAAGAACGCCCTCAACCAGCTCGCGACGGGGAACCTGGCGGGCGCGGTGGACACGGTCGGCAACATTTCGGCCAAGCAGGAGCAGTCGTTTCAGGCGCACCAGCAGGCCGCGCAGGTGATGCACACCTACGACCAGTCACTCTTCGACGTCAACTCCAAGCAGCCCACGTTCGCCCCGCCGCCGGAAATGGGTGATTCGACGTCGGTGTCCGGGTTCTCCGGGGGTACCGAGGTCAACGGCTTCAGCGGCGGGCCGGGGCCCAACAGCGGTCCTGGGCCAGGGGCGCCCGGGCCGGGTGGTCCGAGCGCGCCGGCGCCGGGGCCCGGGATCACCACGGGTGGCGGGCACACCGGGGTGCCGGCGCCGGGTCAGCCGGTCGGCGGGCAGCCGGGGTCGTTCCGGCCTGGGCCGACGCCGGGGTTGGCGGCGCTGAACACGCCCGGTCCCAGCGGTCTCGGCCGGTTGGGCAGCGAGCAGTATCGCGGCAAGCCCGGCCGGACGACGAGCGGGCCGGGCGGCAGCGCGGCGAACCGGTTGACCAGTGGCGGAGGCGGTGGGTTCGGGCGCAACGGCGGCTCGGGCAACGTCGCCGAGCGGCTCGCGGGCGGCAAGGTTTCGGCCGGTGAGGCCGAGAAGCTCGCGGGCAAGGGCGGCGGGTCCGGGGCGGGCAAGCTGCCGGAGGAGCGGATCACTCGGGGTGGCGCGGCCGCCGCGGGCAAGAGCGGCGGTCCGGGCGCGATGGGTGCCGGCGGCGCTCCTGGCGGCAGGGGGCAGAAGGAAGAGGACAAGGAAAAGAAGGCTCCGAACTACCTGCAGGAGGAGGACGCCGACGTCTTGTTCGGCGGCTACGAAGGCGAAACGAAGCCGGTTCCGCCGGTGATCGGCGAGAAATCCCCCTGAACCGAAGCGGGCCGTTCGGGAGCGAATCCCGAACGGCCCGTTCTCACTTGTACACGGGCGAAGGCGGTGTTCCGCCCTCGAGTTTGTTCCCGATCCATTTCGCGTAGCTCGCCTGCCACGCGCCGCCGCGCACGTTCTCCAGCACGGCGTTCACGAACCGCACCATGTCCTCGTTCTCCTTCGGGACACCGATGCCGTAGTTCTCCTCGGTGAACCGGTCCCCCACGATCTTCAGCGTCGGGTCCTGCGCGAGCATCCCGGCGAGGATGACGTCGTCCGTCGACACGGCCTCGACCTGCTTCTGCTGCAGCATCACCAGGCAGTCCGACCAGTTGTCCACCGAGACCGGCACCGGCTTCGACGGATCCGCCGCGATCTTCGTCAGCGAGGTCGACGTCTTGGTCGCGCACACCCGCCGCCCCGCGAGGTCCGACAGCTGGGCGACCTTCGACCCGGATTCGACCAGGATCCGTTGCCCCGCTTGGTAATACGCGGTCGAGAAGTTGACCTTCTTCAGCCGGCTGCAGGTGATGCTGTAGGTCCGCACCACGATGTCGACCTGCTTCTTCTCGAGCACTTCTTCCCGCAGTTTCGACGGGATCGCCCGGAACTGCACGCGCCCTTCCGCGCTGCCGAAGATCGCCTTCGCGATCTCGTTGACCAAGTCGATGTCGAAGCCTTCGAGCTGGCCAGACGTCGGATTCCGGAAACCGAACAGGAACGTCGTCTGGTCGACCCCCGCGACGAGCTTGCCGTTCTCCTTGATCTTCGCCATCGTCGAGCCATTGGCGATCGACGTGCCGTTGGTCGGCCGCAGGCTCGCCAACGGGTTGCAGGTCGTGTCGGTCGTTCCGCCACCGCCGGCGTTGTCGGCGCCGCCGACGTTCGCGGGCAGCGGCGGCGCGACCTCGCCGACGGGAGCCGGGTCGACCGGCGCCCCCGCGCTGCCACAAGCCGTCGCCAGCACCAAGACCGCGCCGAGCACGGCCGTTCGCAGACCGTTCCGCATCACCGGTACTCCCTCAGCCGTTCACGGATTCCCAACGCGGACCCCGCCGCCGCGATCAGCGCCAGCACCGCGATCCCCGGCGCGAGCAGGGTCAGCGCGCGTTCGGCGCCGCGGGTGTCGTCGAGGAATTCCTGCCGTCCCACGTTGATCGCGGCCACCAGGTTCTCGTCGAGCCGCAAGAACGCCCTGGCGGCACCGTCCTGCTTGTCGTCACGGATGGCGGTGTCGACGGCGTCCTGGTAGGAGCCGTCGTCGTCCTGCCTCCGCACTTGACCGTGCGCCTTGAACCAGGCCGACGCCGCTTGGATGGCCGCGTCCACCTTGTCCGCGGCCGCGCCGCCCGCGGCGAGACCGCGGGCCTCGCCCAGCAGGCCGCCCTGGCCGTCCGTCCCGCCGAGTTGCCCGGCGAGATCGATGAAGTCCTTTTCGTACGCCGCGCCGTCGCCCCGGGCGACGAGGGTCAGCGTTTCGTCGGCTCGTGCCTGCAGCGCCGCGATCCGGGCGCGGACGAGGACGTCCACCTGGTGCGAGCCGTCTTCTTCACCGCTGCCGACGAGGGAGCTCTGCACGATCAGCGCGACCGCTCCCCACAGCAGGGCCACCACCATCGACACCGTCGCGACGACCAGCCCGACGTTCAGCAGCCGGTTGGTCTTCCGCGTCAGGTGCACCTGGGTGACGATCAGCGCGGCGAGCAGGGCGAGCACCAAAGCCGTTGCCAGCCAAGGGAATCCGGTCGCGTCGTCCTGTTCGGCGGCGAGCCGGTCGGTGTCGATGCGGTACAGATCCTGAGCGGCGGGAAGGATTTTCGCCCGCATCAGCTCGGACGCTTCCCGCAGATACGAGGCACCGACGGGGAAACCCTGCCGGTTGTAGGTGCGCGCGGTCTCGATCAGTCCTGTATAGACGGGGATTTCGCGGCCGAGGGTGTTGATCCGCTCCGCCGCTTCGTCGACGCCGGAGGAGTCCGATGCCGCCTTCGCCAGCGCTGCCCCGGCCTCCGCGATGTCGCGTTCGTACCGCTGGCGCATCGGGAGCGGCTCGGTGCCGATGGAGAGGAACGAACTGGCCGCCGTCGCGTCGGCGTCCGAAAGCGCGCGGTAGACCTGTTGCGCGGCGGCGGCGAGCGGTTCGCGGTGGTCGATCAGGCCGTTGATCGTGTCCTTCTTGTCCTGCGCGGCCAGCGTGCCGAACAGGCCGGCGACCAGCGACAGCAGGACGAGCCCGATCGCGATCACCGACAGCCTGCCCGGCGTGGTCGCCGCGGACCGGACGATCGCGCGGATCCCGTTGCCCGGCAGTTCGAGCAGCCCGGCGATCCCTCCGCGACCTCCCGGCGCAGGGGGCGGCTCGGGGCTCCCCGGCGGCCCCTGCCGGGTCACTGTGCTCGTCATCGCCGATCCTCCCCATTGGCTCTACCCGCAAAGAAGGTATCCGAGTCGGGATCAGCGCAGCCAGTGACACCGGTGTGTGTCATCGGCACGTGATCTCCCGGCGGTGTCAGAGGCCTTTTTTCAGGCCGTACCGCACGATTGCGCACACCGATCGACGGCGCGACACTCGCCACCGCGAGCGAGATTCAACCCCGGACGGCGGGCGCGACCGAATGCGGGAGCACCTCACCCTCGGACGGCCGCTCCACGACGACCTCGACGTCGTCGTCGAACCGGTACGGCCTCGCCAGCAGGAACCCGCCGAAATGCCGTCGCATCCTGGACATCTCCGCGCGGACGGTGACGGTGCGGCCGGCGTCGCCGAAGAGGTCGCGCGACAGTTCCGACGCCGACCTGCCTTCGCGATGCCGCGCGAGGACGTACAGCATCTCCGCGTGCCGCGGGCTCAGCCGATGCGACCAGGTCCCCGCCGCGCCCGAGACGCGCAGCGTGCTTTCCCGCGACGACCTCAGATCGAGTACGACCCGCGTCGGCGGCGCGTCCTCCTCATCGGTGAGCCGGACGAGCCAGCCGCCGGGCAGCGGCTCCAGCAGGCATTCGCCGTAGGTCGGCAGCCAGGTGCGGCCCGGAGCGGCGCCGTTCGGCAGCGCGATCCGGCCGACCGGCACGAGACCGGCCGAGGCCGCGATCCAACCGTGCGGGTCGGCGATGACCGCCCGGCCCTTCACCTTGGCGAGCAGCGGCGTGGCCAGACCGCGCAGCCGTTCGAGATCCGAGAGATGGGTGGTGCGCAGATGCGCTTCGGCGAGCTTCGCGACCGTATCGACCAGGGCGAGGGTCGTCGGGTGCACGGTGGAGGCCGGTCCGGAGAGGTCGACGACGCCGAGCAGCCTGCCGTCCCTCGGATCGTGCAGCGGCGCGGCGGCGCAGGTCCAGTCGTGCTGGTTGCTGACGTAGTGCTCGGCCGAGTAGACCTGGACCGGATGCCGGGCGACCAGCGCCGTGCCGATGGCGTTGGTGCCCGCGGCGCGCTCGTGCCAGTCGACCCCTTCGACGAACCCGAGCCCGTCGGCGCGGCGGCGGACCGCGGTGCTGCCGTCACGCCAGAGGACACGGCCGTCCGCGTCGACGACGGCCATGATGTGCGCGGCCTGCTCGGCGAGGCTGATCAGGCCGCCGCGCAGAACGGGGAGGACGGCCGCGAGGCCGCTCTCGCGACGGCGGGATTCCAGCTGGTCCGGAGTGAGCGCGGACGACGGCGAGCCGCGGTCCGGGTCCAGGCCGAGCCGCCGCATACGCTGCCAGGACGCGCCGATGACCGCTCGCGGAGCACTCGGGAGCGTAGTCCCGGCGAGCGCCGCCTCACGTACCTCGGCGAGGGCACGCGCGTGCCGCCGCGGGTCCGCGCCGACCGGCAGCGCCGCCTCCAGCTGCACCTGGCCCACTCCTTTGCTCTGTCAGGCCAGTGTGCCCGGACGTCCCGGGGAGCGGAAGGTCTCTGTGACCTGGGCGCGGTCTACCCGGGGAACGGCGCGTCCGCGAGGCGGGGCGTGGGAACGGCCTCCGCGGGCTTCCGGCCCAGCAGCAGACCGGTCCTGGTGGCCTCGGCCATCACCGCGCGGACGTCGACGCACCACGGGCCGTCGGGCTTCAGCTCCACGAAAGCGCTCTCTCCCGGCTTGAGCACGAAATGCGGTTGGCCGTCGAGCGCGATGGAGCCACCGGCGGCGGCGAGGTCGACGCGGACCCCCGCGTGCAGCACGCTCCAGCCCCGGACGCCCACCGCCCGGACCTCGCCGGGCGCGATCGGCGCCTGCACGACGTACGGCGCCTCGTCGACCGGCCCGAGCGAGACGGCGACACCGTCCACAGTGGACTTCGGACTGGGGCACAGCCGTCCGGGGATACTCGACAGCCCGACCCCGTCCGGGACGGCGAACGTGCAGTACAGCTCGGTCAGCGACGCGGGGTCCCACCGGCTCTCCGAGCACACGCTGACGTCGGTCAGCGCGATCTCGCGGCGGGCCTTCGTGACGACCTCGAGCACGGTCGCGCGGTTCGTGACCAGGTCAGTGTCCACCTGATGGGTGGCCACCAGCCCGGCGGCGAGCCCGGCGACGGTGGATTCGTCGGCACCTCCGGCGGGCAACATCAGCAGCGGCACGTCACCGCAGGCGGCCGCCGCCGCCCGCATCATGGTCTCGTTGCCCAGGCAGATGATCACGCTGGCACCCGCGTCCACCATCCGGCGGACGGTGCCGATGATCTTCCCCGCGTCGGTCCACACCATCACGCGGCCGACGCCGGCCACCCTCAGTGCCGAACGCAGGCTCTGGATGTCACGCTCCGAAGCGGGGTTCGCCACGATCCCCGCAACCGCTTCGCCCACATGTCCTCCGCTGCCGCGCCAAGTCCCTACAAGGAAACGACGTCCGCGCCACGAAAGAAAGAGTTGCACGAGGTTGCATCACAAAGCCACCGCGGCGGAGGAAGGCGACCGGCAGGATCACCAGGGCGGCCAACGCGGCGAAAGCGGCATGCTCCGGCGTGAGGTCCTTGAGCACCGGATGCCGCAGCAACGTGCCCGCGAACCACACGAGCGGGGCGAGAATCAGTGCCACTCCGCAGTAGGTTCTGGGCGGTGCGCGGGTGGCGGCGGACGGCTCGCGGCGGAACCCCGGCCGCGGTCGTGTCGTCCGGTCAGTCACGAGCCCGAAAAGCAGCAGGGCCGCCTCCCCGAGGGGATGACGGCCCTGCTTGGAAAACCTGGATCAGATCACGGTGACCGAGGTGGCCTGCGGACCCTTCGCGCCCTGCCCGATCTCGAACTCCACGCGGGCGTTCTCCTCGAGGGTACGGAAGCCGTTGCCCTTGATCTCGCTGTAGTGCACGAAGACGTCGCCGCCGCCGTTGTCGGGAGTGATGAAGCCGAACCCCTTCTCGGAGTTGAACCACTTCACAGTGCCCTGAGTCATAAAATCTCCATATGCAACACAAACAAACAGGAAGCCACGTCGGCAGCCCGGGTCATGACCAGACGGTTTGCTTCCCCGGAAACACGAGGAGACACTACGCCCGCTGAGTTCTGCGAGCGTGAACCAACACGAACACAAAAAACGAGACCTGAAACAGTAAAGCACACCTCACGCAGGCCGACAAGCGTCGTCACCCGGGTGTGCCCGGACGCACTGTACCTCTCCCGGCGGAGGCTCCTCCGGCCGGGCTATTCGCCGCTGGCGGCGCGCAGGGGTACCTCGGCACCGAACGGCGAACGGCGCAACGCCTCCCGGTTCGTGGCCACGACGGCGATGTCGTGGGTCTCGGCGTCCGCGCTGAACAGCACCGGCACCACGCCGGAAACGGACTTGTCCTGTGGCTTCGTTTCGTCAGCCATGTTTTCTCCCAGTGTCAACACAACGCTCTAAGTACTGCGTGCCAACAACTTCACCGGTGATCGTTCCGGTCCATATCGGACCCTCGGTGTTGCCGCGATTGTGCCACGGCCGACCGACAAAATCCGGTCTCCGCGACCGAAAGTCGGCCGAGTCGTCACCGGTTTCCCTCCTTTTGGAGCAGGTGAAGGCGGCGCCACAAGGGTTTCTGTGTATCCCCTGAGAAAAAGTACCGCCCGTTAGTCGGCGCGGCGGACTCCTACTGACCTCCCTGCTGCGGCCTCGCGGCGCCCAGCAGGGTCGTCAGCCGGATGTCCGGGGTCACCACGTCCGGATCCGTCCTGATGTCGATCACGCACGGTCGTTGCCGCACCAGCGCGCTCGCGATGATCGGCTCCAGCTCCTCACGGTCGTCCACGGTGTACCCGGCGGCGCCGAGCCCGCGTGCCCACGACGCGAAGTCGGTGATGGGGACGGTGACCCCCGAAAGCCGTCCGTGCTTACGCGCCTGGTGCACGGCGAGCGGGCCGTGCACACCGTTCTGGAACACCAGGACGGTCACCGGAACGCGGTAACGGACGGCGGTCTCGATCTCCTGCCCGGTCATGAGCGCGCCGCCGTCGCCCGCCATCGCGATGACCGTCCGGCGTGGTTCGGCGAGTTTCGCCGCGACCGCCGCGGGGACCGCGTAGCCCATGGCCGCGTTGCTCGGCCCGAGCTGGCTGCGCGGCGCGGTGAAGCACCAGTAGCGGTGCATGAACTGGGCGAAGTTGCCCGCGTCGCTGGTCACGATCGCGTCCTCGGGCGCGAGTTTGCGCACCGCCCGGATCACGTCCGCGGGGTGGACGCGGGTGGCGCCGCTGGTGTCGGGCGGCGTCATGAAGGTGTGCACGGCGGCGTTCGCGGCCGACGCGCGCCGCTGCCGCGGCGAGGCGACATTGCGCAGTTCACGCAGGAAGGGCTCGACCTCGGAGTCGACCCGGAAGGTCAGCCCGCCGCGGCGGGCGGGTTCGATCCCCGTGCCCACCAGCACCAGCGTCTGCGACGGCGTCGGGTAGCGAAAGGACTGTGTGGTGACCTCGTCGAGCTGCGTGCCCAGCGCGAGCACGAGGTCCGCGCGCTCCAGCGCGTCGAGCTGCCGCGCGGGGATGCCGATGCCGAGGTGGCCGGCGTAGCGCGCGTGGTTCTCCGGGAAGGCGTCCTGACGGCGGAACGCGTTGTACACCGGCAGCGCGAGCTCGTCGGCGACGGCGATCAGCTCGTCCCGCGCCGCGCGGGCCCGGCCGCCGACGATCACCACCGGGTAGCGGGCCTCGTCGACCAGTTGCGCGACCGCCTCGGCGGTCCGGCCGAGCGCGCCGGTGGCGGGCGGGCGCACGGCGGCGACCGGTTTGGCCGAATCGAACGGGACGCCCCAGAAATCGGCGGGGACGGCGACGACGGTGGGCCCCGGCCGCCCTTCCCGGCAGCGGGTCAGCGCCTCGACCAGCAGGCCGGGGACCTCGTCTGGCGATTCCGCGCGACCGGTCCACTTCGAGATCGGCTCGAACATCGCGGTCAGGTCGGCGGTGGGCAGCTCGCTCGTCGGGCCGGGATCCTGCGGCGGGTTCTCCAGGAGGACGACCATCGGGCTCTCGTCCTGGTACGCCGTCGAAACGCCGATCGCGAGGTTCGCCGCGCTCGGGCCGCGGCCCGCCAGCAGCACCGCGGGGTGCTCGGTCAGCTTGCCTTCGGCCTCGGCCATGAAGGCAGCGCCGGAGTCGTGTCTCGCCGAGACGAAGGTGATCGAGCGATCGCGTTGCAGCGCGTCGAGCAGATCCAGGAAGGACTCACCCACCACCGCGTACACGCGGTGGATCTGCGCCTCGGTCAGGATCCTCACGGCCGTCTGGGCGACGGACGCTCCCGGTTGGTATCTAATGAGAAGAGCTTAGGCGGGCGGTGATCGGTGCCGTCAAGCGATCTTCCGATTCCGGCAACCCCGGAGCGGCGGAATGTCCGATATTCGGAACGTGTTCGAGCAAGGGAGCACGAAACGTGACCTCAGCCACCGCCGGACGTGAAACTGTTTTCACCTACGGGGCACCGGCCTTGAAATACGGCACCGGGTCGAGCGACGAGATCGGCTACGACCTCACTCAGTACGGCGCGCGCCGGGTGCTCGTCCTGACCGACGCGGGTGTCGCCGCGACGGGCTGGCCACAACGGATCGCCGAAGGTATCGAAACCTATGGCATCGAAGCCGTCGTCTTCGACGGCGTGCACGTCGAGCCGACCGACGTCAGCATGCGGAAGGCCGTCGACTTCGCCCGCGGGCAGGGCGAGTGGGACGCCTTCGTCGCCGTGGGTGGCGGGTCGGCCATCGACACCGCCAAGGCGGTGAATCTGTTGACCAGCAACGACGGCGACCTGATGGACTACGTCAACGCGCCGGTCGGTGGCGGCCGCGCGCCGAGCTCGCCGCTGAAACCGCTGGTCGCGGTGCCGACCACCACCGGGACGGGCTCGGAGAGCACGACGGTCTGCGTGCTGGACGTGTTGTCACTGCGCGTGAAGAGCGGCATCAGCCATCTCCGGATGCGCCCGAGCCTCGCCGTGGTCGACCCGCGGCTGACGGTCTCGCAGCCGCCGGAGGTCACCGCCGCGAGCGGGATGGACATCCTTTGCCACGCCGCGGAGAGCTACACGGCCAAGCCGTACACCGAGTTCGACCGGAAGCGGCCGGAGGACCGGGTCCCTTACTGTGGCTCGAATCCGCTGGCCGACATGTTCGCCGAGCAGTCGCTGCGGCTGCTGTCGTGGGCGCTGCCCGCGGCCGTGCGGGACGGCGCCGACATGAAGGCGCGCGAGGCGATGGCGCTCGCGGCGACGTTCGCCGGGCTCGGCTTCGGCAACGCCGGCGTGCACATCCCGCACGCCAACGCGTATCCGATCGCCGGGCAGGTCCGGGACTTCCATCCGTCCGGGTATCCGGGCGACGAAGCGATGGTGCCGCACGGGATGGCGGTCTCGCTGACCGCGCCGGCGGCGTTCCGGTTCACCTTCGACGCCGCGCCGGACCGGCACATCCGGGTGGCGCGGCTGCTCGCGCCGGACTACGAATGGCCGGGCGATCTGCGTGACCACCTGCCCGCGGTGCTGGGACAGATCATGCGGGAGATCGGGATCCCCAACGGGATCGGCGCCGTCGGCTACACCGAGTCCGATGTGGACTCACTGGTTTCCGGCACGGTGAAACAACAACGGCTGCTGGCGACGGCCCCGCGCGAGGCGTCCGAAGCCGACCTCGCCGTCATCCTGCGGGAATCGGTGACGCTGTGGTGAACGCCGAGTACCCGCACTGGCAGACGGTTCCGTTGCGGTGGAAGGACAACGACGTCTACGGGCACGTCAACAACGTCGTCCACTACTCGGTGATGGACACCGTGATCAACACGTGGCTGATCGAACGCGGCGGCCTCGACATCGAAACCGGTGAGGTCATCGGGCTGTGCGTGGAATCGCAGTGCAAGTACCACGCTTCGGTGTCGTTCCCGGGTGAACTCGAGGTCGGCCTGCGGGTGGGCCATCTCGGCCGGTCCAGCGTCCGCTACGAGGTCGGGATGTACTCGAAGGAGACGGTGATCGCGGAAGGGCACTTCGTGCACGTCTTCGTCGATCGCGGATCCCGGCGGCCGGTCCCCGTCGAAGGTCTACTCAGGAGCGCGCTGGAAGAACTGCGCGCTGGGCTGGGGTAGCCGCGGCGACCACGCGTGCATGAGCTGGGCGTAGCGCGTAGACCGGTCCATGAGTTCGACGTGGGTGCCGAGTGCGGTCTCCTTGCCGTCCATCACCAGGACCCGGTCCGCGCGCAACGCCGACGACAGCCGGTGCGCGATCACCACCAGCACCCCGCCCCGCTCGGCGAACGCCCGTTCCGCACGGGCTTCGGCGGGCGGGTCGAGGTGCGACGTCGCCTCGTCGAGGATGACGACGCCCGCGTCGCTCGCGTAGACGCGGGCGAGCGCGATCAGCTGCGCTTCGCCGGCGGACAGCGTGCCGTGCCCGATCTCGCCGTCGAGCCCGCCCAGCCGCGTGACCAGCGGTTCCGCGCCGACGGCCGCCACCGCCGCCAGCAGTTCGCCGTCCATCGCGGTCTGTGCGAACAGGCCGACGTTGTCCCGCACGGACCCCGCGAAGACGTAGGCCTCCTGCGGGATCAGCGCGATCATCCGGTGCCGCAGCGCCGCCGGGACCTCCCGGACCGGCACCCCGCCGAGCAGCACCCGGCCACCCCGCGGTTCGAGCATTCCGGTCAGGAGCCCGGCCAGGGTCGACTTGCCGATACCGCTCGGCCCCACGACCGCGAGCCGCTCGCCGGGCCGCAGGTGCAGGTCGAGTCCCCGCACCACCGGTTGCGCGGCCGCGCCCCAGCTGAAGGTCAGGTCGCGCACGTAGATCGCGGTCCCGTCGGGTTCCGCCGTGCCGTCGGGTTCGGGCTCGGCCTCGGCGGTCTCCGCGAGCCGCCGCAGCGCGACGATCAGCCGCAGCACCACGGTGCTCGCGGTCGCGGCCAGCCCGCGCAACGCCGGCTGCATCGTCGTCGCGAGGTAGACGAGCGCCCCGAGCGCGGCCCCGGCCGTGAGCACCCCGTCCCTGACCATGCCCGGCGCCACCAGCAACGCCAGGAGCAGCGGCACGAACCCGCCGGTCGCGATCACCACCGTCCTGGCCGCCCCGGACCTCGCCACCCGCACGGCCGCCGCGGCCTGTGTGTCGATGGCGTCGTAGAGCTCCAGCGCGGCAAGAGGTTCCGCGCCGCAGGCGACGACGTCGCGCATACCGGACAGCGACGCGCCCGCGACCTCGGCGGTCCGCTCGTCGGCCAGCGCCAGCGCGCGCTGACGACGGGCCAGCGACGGGAGCAGGCAGGCGAACACCGCGACCGCGACCACGACCGGGATCGCGACGATCAACGCGAGCGAACCGGCGACGGTGAACAGCCCGGCCAGCGCCGCCACCGTCGTCACGATCATCCCGCGCGCCTGCACCAGAAGCCCGGCCGTGGCGTCGCGGACCACTTCGACGTGCTGGGTGATACGGGCGACGCCGCTGGCGTCCGGCTGGTTCCGCGGCGGCGCCGGATCGTGCAGGACCCCGCGCACGACGGCCGTCACCAGCGCGTCGCGCAACGGCTCGACGACCTTGCCGAGCTGATGCCACACCAGGCGCGAGCCGAACGCGCCGATCACGGCGACCAGCCCGAAGACCGCGAGCCAACGCAGTCCGGTGCCTGGCCGATCCGCGGCAAACCCCTCGTCAACCGCGAGTTCGACCAGGCGACCGGACAAGAACGCGGGTGCGCTTTCCAGTACGGAGCAGGCCAGCAGGACCAGCCCGCCACGCCACTGCCCGGCCAGCGCCGAGCGGTAGAGCCCCCAGACGCTCACTGCGCGCCCTCGGTGAAGACGGCTCGATAAGCAGGATTCCGCCACAGCCCGTCATGCGTGCCGACCGCGCGGACGCGGCCGTCTTCCAGCCACACCACCGTGTCCGCCCGCGACGCGGTGGCCGCGCGATGGGTCACCACCACCCGGGTCCGGCCGGGGAGCGTGCGTTCGATCGCCTCTTCGACCGCGGCTTCGGTGACCGTGTCGAGGCTGGCGGTGGCGTCGTCGAGGATGAGCACCCGCGGCGCGTGCGCGATCGCGCGTGCCAGCCCGATCCGCTGCGCCTCCCCACCGGAAAGCGGCGTCTCCGAAAGAGGCGTCTTGTACCCGTCCGGCAGCCGGACGATCAGGTCGTCGACCTGCGTGGACCGGCAGGCGGCGCGCACGGCGGCCTCGCCTGCCCACGAGCCGTAGCCGACGGCGTCACCGATGGTCGCCCCGAGCAGCGCGGGCCGTTCGAAGGCGAACCCGACGACCGCGCGGAGCTCGTTCGGCCGCAGCCGCTCCAGCGGGCGGCCGTCGAGCAGCGCCGCCCCCTGGTCCGGGGACAGCAGTCCGCCGAGAACGTTGACCAGCGCGGACTTCCCCGAACCGGATCGCCCGACGACCGCGGTGAACCGGCCGCCCGGCACGAGCAGGTCGACGTCGGCCAACGCGCCTTCGACGGTGACGCCGCGCAATTCGAGCTTGCCCCGCCCGGGGGCGACGCCGAGGTCGCCCGGTTCGGGGACCGGCGAGTCCAGCACCTCGTTGATCCGCCGCGCACACGACCGCGCGCGGGAAAGTGTGGTGAGCAAAGGGATCTGGGTGATCAGCCCCATGCCGAGCGCGACGTAGCCGAGCGCCGCGAGGACCTGGCCGACGGTCAGCCTGCCTTCCAGCACACCGAAACCGGCGGCGACGAGCACCGCGAGTTCGACCGCGGGCAGCAGCAGACCCGAGCGCCACACCATCTTGGCCTGGGTGCGCCACATCCCGCGGCCGGCGAGACTCAGCTTCGGCAGCGGCCGCAGGACGCGTTCGGCCTCGCGATCGGCGGTGCCCGACGCGGCGATCGTGCGGAGGCCGGCGACGGCGTCGACCATCCTCGCCGCGAGTTCGCCGGACACCTCTTGATAGGTCAGGACGTCGTCCGCGGTGTTCTTCAGATGGGTGCGCGCGAGCATCAGGCCGAACGGGATGCTGCCGAGGAAGACGAGCGCGAGCCGCCAGTCCATCAGCGCGAGCAGGACGACGGCTCCGCCGGAGATCAGGGTGGTCGACCCGAGCTGGACGACGACCGAGGCGACCATTCCCGCGCCGGTGCAGTCACCGGTGAGCCTGCTGATCGCGTCACCGTCGGCGAAGGTCGATCGGGTGCCGAGCGCGAGATAGCGGTCGGCGAGTTTCCGGCGCAGCCAGGCGGTCGCGGACGCGGTCATCCGCGCGGTGAGGATGCCGCCGATCAGGCCGACGGCGATTTCGGTGACACCGAGGACGATCAGCCAGGAGACCTCGGGAAGGCTGGGCCGCCCGGCCACCACGGCGTCCACCGCGGCGGCGAGCGCGCCGGGCAGCAGCAGCCCCGCCACCGTCCCGGCGAGCGCGCTGAGGATCAGCGCGATCAGGCGGGGGCGGTCGAGCAGGGTCACGGTGACCAGCAGCCGATCGGCGGAACCCGCCATCCCACTCCTAAGTTCCTTGGTTCAGGGGCTCTTCCCGGCATGCGCTGACAGTTCGGTCGGGTGGGTCGTGGGGGGGGGGGTGGGGTTTTCCCCCCCCCCCCCCCCCCCCCCCCCCCCCCCCCCCCCCCCCCCCCCCCCCCCCCCCCCCCCCCCTCCCTCCGGGGGCGGCTCGCGGTCGTCTAAAAACAAAC
>NZ_JBWKEB010000001.1:784230-860379 GCF_056435665.1 Amycolatopsis sp. NPDC043887 | reverse complement strand
TTTTGGGTGGGGGTTTTTCTAGGGGAGAGTCGGAGGGTGGGGGGGGGGGGGGTGGGGGGGGGGGGTTGGTTCCCCACCCCAACCCCCCCCCCACGACCCACCCGACCGGCTCCGCATCCCACTCCTTACAACGTGATCCCAACGAGATGAACCAGACGGCAAAATGAAAGCGCGGGAGCGGCGCACTTGGCCTGTGCCGCTCCCGCGCCGTCAGTGGTCAGCCGTGACTCAGTGGCAGGTCAGCAGGCTGACGGTGCTGTTGGCGCAGGAGGCCAGCAGGCTGAGGTTGCTCGCGCCGCCGTGGCTGCCACCGCCGCCGCCCTCGAGGACCTCGGGGGTTTCCAGGGCCTGCAGGTCGAGAACCAGTTCCATGGTGTTCCCTTTCACTCGTTATCTCTTTGGTCCGCCGTCCTCACTGGACAGCAGTTCGAGAGGACAGGAAAGGCAGTGCGGCCTTCCCGTCCAGGGTGGCGGCCAAGGCGAGCAGGACGCCCGCGCCGCCGGTGACGACGTCCATCGACAGCCGCAGCAGCTGGTTGCCGGGGAACGCCAGGCCGCCCTTGTACGGCACCGCGTACCAGGCCAGCCGGGAAAGATGCAGGTCGATGGCGTCGCGGACGCGCTGGTCCGGTTCGGCGCCCATGGCCAGCGCGGTCATCAGCCCGCCCCGGCCGAACAGCAGCCCGGGATGGATGACGAACTCGCCGCGGCACGCTTCACGCAGGCCGGGAAGGCTCTTCAACGCCTTCGCGCCGGGACGGTACTTCGCCAGTTCTTCGGCGGCCATGAGGATCCCGGCGCTGCCGACACCGGCGTAGGGCAACGTCCGGGTCTCGCCGTCGCGGACCTGCAGCGAGCCGTCGTCGGACTCGACGCACTCCTCGATGTCCCGCTCCAGCGCCTGGTCGGCGAAGGACAGCCAGCCCTCTTCGCGGGTGCGCTCGAACAGCCGCACGAACAGCAGCGCCGGACCGGACCAGCCGTTGAGCAGCCCGGCCCTGCCGAAGTCGCCGGGCGGGTCGGCCGTTTCGAGCGCTTCGGCGAGCCGGACGGCGGTGGCGAGCGCCTGCCTGCCGAACTCGTTGTCCTTGCGGGACACCGCGAAGTGCAGCTGGGTGAGCCCGATACCGGACAGGCCGCCTTCCAGACCGTGGTCGGTGGTCTGCTCGACCAGCGTCGCCGACGCCGACAGCAGCTTGGTGGCCTCGTCCCGGTACCCGAGTTCTTCGAGGACGTACGCGATCCCGTACGAGCCGTCGTAGAACCCCGGACGTCCCGGTGGTTCGCGGCGGATCGAGTCCAGCAGCCAGCGCTCGTGCTCCCGGTGGCGCTCGCCGCAGGCCGTTTTCAGTGCGTAGAGGACGCCGGCCGCGCCGTAACCGAAGCACGCTCCGCCGACACGGAACTGCTCGATGTCGCCGGGGAAGAGCCGGTCGGTGCGCTCGGGGGTCGCGCTGGCGAGGATCGCCTCGGTGATCTGCTTGCGCACCAGCACCCAGTTCGGCTTGTCCTGGTCCAGCTCGGTCGCGCTCGTCAGCGGCGGGACGTTCCGGGGTGCGAGCTCGGCGACGATCGAGTCGGCGTAACCCTCCGGGACGTCGAAGCGCTGCTGGACGAAGTCCGCGAGCCCGCGCAGCTTCGCCGGGGCGAGCTCGAGAAGCGTGGTGAGCGGCAGGAAGATCCACAGCTTCAGGACGGCGAGCGCGTACTCGTCGACCTCGAAGCCCTTCCGGTCGCGCGGAGCGCGGAAGCCGGGCGCGCCGAGGGCGGGCCGCGTGCCGCTTTCGACGTCGGACGCCATCTCGAAGTCGATCAGCGAGACCGTCTTGTCTTCCCCGTCCTCCCTGTCGACCAGGATGTTCAGCGAGTGCAGGTCGCCGAAGACGATCCCGCGGCCGTGCACCTCACCGACCATCGCCTCCACCCGCCGGACCAGCGCCAGCGCGCGTTCGGTGTACGCGGCGATGTCGGCCTCGGTGGTGTCGCGCCTGGTGAGCGGGTAGTTGCGGGCGAGCCAGTTGCCCAGCGAAACGCCGGGCATGTACTCCATCGCCAGGAAGTGGTGCTCCCAGACGGTGAAGCGGTCGTAGGTGGCGGGGATGCCGTCGATACCTTTCAACCGCTCCAGCACCTCGTGCTCGCGGCGGAGACGTTCGACGGCGTCGACCTCGTCGCGGTCCAGGCCGGCGAACGGCCTGGCCTCCTTGAGGACCACCCGTTCGCCGTCGGTCTTCCGGTCGGCGAGGTACACGCCGCCGCCGTTGGAGAAGTGCAGCGAGCTTTTCACCTGGTAAGGGAACTGATCCGCTTTGCCGCTCTTGCGAGCTGCGAGATGAGGCGCGAGGAACTCCGGAATCGTCACCCAGTCGGGTACGGAGAAGGTCGGCTCGCGTTTGTCCGGGACCAGGGTGCCGTCCGGTTTGCGCACCGCGAGGACCCGCTTGCCGTCGAGTTCGACCCATTGCTCGGCGAATCCGCCGTAGCGGACGTAGAGCGGCCCGGCACCATACCGGAGATCACTGAGAATGTACGCCCCCGGTTCGCCGTCGAGCTTCGCCGACAACTCGGCGAGAACTCGTTCCAGCTCGTTGTTGTCAGCCGGATAAAGAGTCAGTAACTTACCGCTTCCGTCACGCGGAGCGTATTTTGAATTCCTCGCGAGCAGCGTGCTCCGCGAGCGCAGATGCTTGTAGGACACGTCGTGCTCGACACAATGCTCGTGCACCTTCACGAGCACCCGCTCGGCATTGGCCAAACCTGCTGAAACGTGGATTTTCCAGCCCTGCAAGGGAAGATTTCGTGCAATCGGGTGCAACAGCCGCCACACTCCGCGCACTCCGGTGCGCCAGCCGACCTCGGGAGCGGGCAACAGGGAGGCGAAATCGTCGGCGGCGTCCCCGGTTTCCCGCTGCTCATCGAAGAACAGCGGATCGGCGAAGCAATACGCTTCGTACCGGACGTCCATTCGAGCGCCCCCTCCTTGGCACCAATCGGATGGGCCATGTGCACCATCGCGATGGAGAATATTCCACCTGCCGGATCCCGAACGGCCAATCCGCCATATCGGGGGTTCGGATGGGCTGTTCAGGGACGTGAATTCGAAATCTACCGAATGGTAGGGGTACCCAGCGTGAGATCAACTCGCATTTAAACCACCCGGTCGGTGTGTAACAGGAACGAACCAGCGGCGTAATCCCTGGTCCAGGTGGCCAACGCAATAACGCGCGACCGAATTGACGGTGCGCCAACCGAACGCGTTTCGTGATCTATTCACCCGAGGTCTGGACCACTGAGCCCGCCGTGGCGCCCGCCACGCACCCCACCGGTCGCCCGTCGGCGATGATCCGCCCGGAGGTACGTTGTCGCCGGTGGAGCTGGTAAGGAGGCCGACGTGATCACAGGCTTCGCGGTGACCGTCGCGATCTGCGCGACGCTGGTCGCGGCGTGGAGTTTCGTCCAGGCCGCACGCGGGAAGCTGCCCGACAACGCACTGCTCGGCGGCCTCGCCGTGGTCGAACTCCTGCTGATGGCCCAGCTCGTGATCGGTGTCGTACTGCTGATCGGCGGCGGCAGCCCCGGCAGCATGGCCACCTATCTCGCCTACCTGATCGGCTGCCTGGTCGTGCTCCCGCTCGGGACGTTCTGGGCGCTGGCCGAGCGCACCCGGTCGAGCACCGTGATCCTCGGCATCGCGTGCCTCGCGATCCCGGTGATGGTGCTCCGGCTGCACGAGGTGTGGGCGGGCGCCAGTGCGTGAAGAGACCGAGGAGAAGACGGTGGACAAGGCCTCCGGCCCAGGACGGATCCTGGTCGCCGTGTACGCGATCTTCGCGCTGGCGGCGACCTCACGCGCCGCCGTGCAGATCAGCACCAAGTTCCACGAAGCCCCGCTGGCCTACGCCCTCTCCGCGTTCGCGGCCGTCGTGTACCTCCTGGCCACCATCGCGCTGGCCCGCCGCGGCGCGGGCTGGTGGCGGGTCGCGTTGATCGCCTGCGCCGTCGAGCTGCTCGGCGTGCTGACCGTCGGCACGTTCAGCCTCTTCGACCGCGAGGCCTTCCCGCACGCCACCGTATGGTCGGTTTACGGCCAGGGCTACCTCTTCATCCCGCTGGTGCTGCCGGTGATCGGGCTGTACTGGTTGCGGCGGACGAAAGAGCGGCGGTGAGCGTGGGGGTCGTGAGTGGTAAGGACGGTTAGAACCGTCCTTACCACTCACGAGTCGAAACAGCCCTTTTCGTTGAGCGGCCCGAACGTGGGCAGGACCAGCCCGCACAGGTAGCCGTCGATCCAGCGCCCGTTGCCCGCGACGTTGGTGAGCACCCGGATCGCCGGCGCGAACGCGGCGATCCCCCTGGCCAGCGAATCCTGGTTGCGCTGGAGCATCGACGTCAGCCGGTCGAGTTGTTCGAGCACCGGCCCGAGCTGCCCGTCGTTGTCGGCGATGATGCCGTCGAGCGCGGTCGCGAGCCGTTTCGATCCGTCGAGCAGATCCTTGATCGCCTGCTGCCGGGTGGAGATCGCGCGCAGCAGCGCGTTGCCGTCCTGGATCAACCGCTGGACCTCGGTGTCGCGGTCGACGAGGGTCTGCGACACCTGCCGGGTGTTCGCGAGCAGTGTCCGGAGTTGCCGGTCGCGGGAGGCGATGGTGCCGGAGAGCTTCGAGATCCCGTCCAGCGCGGAGCGGACGTCGGCAGGCGTATCGGCGAAGGTCGCCGAAATCGTGTCGAAGCTTTTCGCGAGCTGGCCGACATCGATGGCGTCGACGGTTTTCGACAAATCCCGAAACGCTTCAAGGACGTCATACGGCGCGGTGGTCCGCCGCAGCGGAATGGGGTCACCGGGGTCGAGGATCGCTTCGCCGCGCGGGTCGAGCGCCAAGTACTTCTGCCCCAGGACGTTCTTGATCCGAATGGACGCGCTCGTGGCGTCGCCGACCCACGCGTCCTTCACCCGGAAGGAGACGAGCACGCGATCGCCTTCGAGGCCGATCTCGGACACCTTGCCGACCTTGACCCCGGCGATCCGGACGTCGTTGTCCGCGCGCAGTCCGCCCGCGTCGGAGAACTCGGCGGAATAGGTGATGCCGCCGCCGATCACCGGCAGCGCGTCGGCGTTGAGCGCCGCCGCCATCCCGAGGGCCATCGTGGTGAGCCCGGCGAGCGCGAGCTTGATCGGATCCACCGCGCCGAACGACCTCATCGTCTCACCTCGCAGGTCACGAGCGGCAAAGCTTAGGAGCCGCTCCTGCCCATCGCCAGGCGAAACGTTGCACCGATCGGGTGGCAGTGTCTGTCCATTGTGGACTCTATTCGAGTCGTACTTCGTAGTGGAGCGTCCTGTACTTCTTCAGCCGGTGCAGGAGCGGGACGAGGAAGCCATGCAGGAGCCGATGCTTCCTGGCCAGGCGATCGGCCGCGTGCCGTGCCTCGTCACCGTCGAGCAGGCGAACCCGTCCGCTCACGGCCTCGCCGGTCGGGATGCCGCGGAACGTCGAAGGGGCGATCTCGATCCGCGGATCGTTCCGCATGCGCTTGGCCTTCCACGCCGCGTCATACGTGCGGATGTACGCGTGATCCCCTTCGACGGCGATGTTGACCGGCGTCCCGTCCCCTATCGCCAAAGACCGTCCGCCGTCCCCCGCGCGACATGCTCCTCGTAGACCTCGACCTTCCGGCTGATCAGCTCCAGGCAATCGGCCAGTTCGGCGATCCGGTCCCGGACGGTGTTCTGGTGTTCCCGCAGCAGCTCCAGCCGCTCTTCCTCGTTTCCCGGTCCTTGCCGGACGAGTTCGGCGAATTCGCGGATGGTGGCGAGCGGCATCCCGGACGCCCGGAACTTCGTGCAGTTCACCAGCCAGTCGACGTCCTGTTCGGTGTACACGCGGCGGCCGTTCGCGTCCCGTTTCACCGCCGCCGCGAGCAGTCCTTCCTTCTCGTAGAAGCGAAGCGCGTGCACGCTGAGGCCCGTCCGGGCGGTGACCTGGCCGATCGCGAGTTCCGTCACGCCGGCGACGATAGCGGTTGACCTAGAGGGCCCTCTAGCTCCTAGCGTCCGCCGCATGACCACTTCACAGCACAAGATCGGCTCCGGCTTCGGCGCGCGCAGCACCGCCGGGGAAGTACTGGACGGGATCGACCTTTCGGGCAAGCTCGCCGTCGTCACCGGCGGCTATTCGGGCCTTGGCCTGGAAACCACGCGCGCGCTCGCGAACGCCGGCGCGCAGGTGGTCGTCCCCGCGCGCCGTCCGGCCGACGCCGAGGCCGCGCTCGCCGGGATCTCCGGTACCGAGGTCGACGAGCTCGACCTCGCCGACTTGGCGAGCGTCGAGGCCTTCGCCCGGCGGTTCCTCGGCACCGGGCGTCCGGTCGACCTGCTGATCGCGAACGCCGGGATCATGGCCGCGCCGGAACGGCGGGTCGGCCACGGCTGGGAGTCGCATTTCGCGATCTGTCACCTCGGCCACCACGCCCTGGTGAGCCGTCTCTGGCCCGCGCTGAAGGCGGACGGCGGCGCCCGCGTCGTCACGGTGTCCTCCTCCGGTCACCATTCCTCGCCGATGCGCTGGGACGACGTCCAGTTCGAGCGCGGCTACGACCGCTGGCTCGCGTACGGCCAGGCCAAGACGGCGAACGTGCTGTTCGCGGTGCGGCTGGACACGCTCGGCGCCGACCACGGGATCCGCGCGTTCAGCCTGCATCCGGGCGCCATCCTCACGCCCCTGCAGCGGCATCTGCGGCAGGACGAGATGGTCGAGCGCGGCTGGATCGACGAGCACGGCAACCTGGCCGACCCGGATTTCAAAACGCCGGAGCAGGGCGCGGCGACCCAGGTCTGGGCGGCGACGTCACCGCGGCTCGACGGGATGGGCGGGCTCTACTGCGAGGACTGCGACATCGCCGAGATCGCCCCCGAAGAGGGCGAGTGGGTCGGAGTGCGCCCGTACGCGATCGATCCCGGTGAGGCCGCGCGGCTCTGGAAGCTCTCCGAGAGCCTCACCGGGACCTTCCTCGGCTAGTTCCAGAACTTGATCTCGGGGTTGCCCGGCACCGGCCCGTCCAGCAGCGGCTGATGTCCGCCGCGCAGGTTCTTGTCGAAGAACGCGGAGACGTACGCCCTGGTCAGCGCCATGCCGCGCTCGCCGCCGAGCAGACCGAGCTGGCTCAGGCCGAGCTGCTCACCGAGTACGCCGACGTCGGTGAAGGACGCGTGCCCCGCCGCCGCGACGCTGATCCAGCGCTTCCAGCCGGTGAGGTTCGGCCAGCTGCCCGCCCACGTGGTGTCCGGGCCGGCCGGGGTGTACTCGCTTTCGCGGCCGAGCAGCAGGAACGGCCGGTCGATCCCGGACGCGGGGATCGGCGACCACAGCCTGCCGTCCAGGTCGGCGCCCGCGCGGATCCGCCGGTCGTCGACCATCGCGGCCGGCGTGCTATACCCGCCGATCGAATGGCCCGCCATGCCGATGCGCGTCCGGTCGATCAGCCGGGCCCAGCGCGACGAAGGCCTGGTCAGCGTGTCGAGGACGAAGGAGGCGTCCGCGGAGCGGATCGGCGGGAGCAGTGTCGACTCGGACCCGCACGCGGCACATTCGGTGACGCGCCCGTCGGGGAAGGCGGTGCCGTGGGACTCGTGGTTGTGGCCGATCAGCGCGACGACGAACCCTTTGCTCGCCAACTCCTCCGCGAGCCCGGTGAGCGTCGTACGCGGTTTGCCGAATCCCGGCGACAGGACGACGAGCGCGTGCTTCCCCGGCAGCGGGGGCGCGTCGACCCTGGCGCCGGTCCGGGTCCCGGCCACCAGGGCGGGGTCGATGTCGGGCAGGCCCGATTCGGTCAGGAACGCCTTGGCCTCGGCCAACGTGAGGTAGGGCCGTTTCGGGCCGATCGGCACCAGCGCGGGGTAGAACATCGACACCATCAGCTCGCGCGGCCCGGACGGCACCCAGGGGTCCTGGCGCGAGCGGTCGACGAGATGCAGGTCGGTGGAGCCGACGGGATGCGAGCCGGTCGGCGGCGGCAGCGTCAAGCGTGGGGCCGCCGCGGCCGGGCTCGCCAAGGACACCATGCCGGCGAGGGCGGTCAGCGCGACGAGAAGCCGTCTCATGAGGTTTCCGTTTCTGTCGAGGATCTTCCTGCGTCCAGGCTGGAGCCCGGCGCCGTATTCGCGCGTCTGCCGCAGGTCGTATCCCGAGGTCTGCCGCGAGAGGGATCCGCGCCGCCCGTTCCTCCGATTACGCTCGGCTGGTGCTGGCCTTCCTCCGGAATCACCCGAGAGCCGTCGACCGCGGCCTGACCATCCTCATCGGACTGTCCACTGTGGTCTCAGCAGACGACCCGGAAGGCTTCGAGTGGTGGCTGGTCTCCTTGGTGGCCTTGGCTTCTTTGCTCGTCCGGCACCGGAATCCCACGATCACCTTCGCGGCCGGGGGCACGGCCTCGCTCTTGCATCTGGCGTTGGGCAACGACCTCAAACCCGTCGACGTCGTGGCGCTGATCGGCCTCTTCTCCGTCGCGGCCTGGGGGTCGCGACGGAGTTCCGTCGCCCTGCTGGCGGCGGGGTTGGCCGTTGCCGGCGCGTGGGCTTTCTATGCCTCCGAAGCGAACACGCGGACCCCGGGCCCGACGCCACCGCGACTCATCATCATCGATCGGCTGGCACCGGCCGACACCGACGACCACCAAGTGCAGGACTGGGGCGGTTTTCCGGCCATCGGCCTTTCGCTCGGCGTAGCGTGGCTCGCCGGGCTGAACACGCGGCAGCGCCGGATCCGCCTGTCGGTGCTGGAGCAGCGGGCCGCCGATCTCGAACGCGAGCGCGACACCCAGGCCGCGCTGGCCGTGGCCGCCGAACGCGGCCGCATCAGCCGCGAACTGCACGATGTCGTCGCCCACGCGCTTTCCGTGGTGGTCCTGCAGGCGCAGGGCGCCCAGGCGGAACTGGACCGGCGGCCCGAACGATCGCGGGAGGCGCTGGACGCCATCGTCGACACCGGGCGGACCGCGTTGAGCGAGATCCGGCGGCTGCTCGGCGCGCTCGGCCAGGACGAGCCGGACTGGGAGCCCCGGCCCGGTGCGGAGCGCCTGCCGCGGCTGGCCGCCGACATCCGGGCGGCGGGCACGCCGGTCGAGTTCCGCGTCGAAGGGGAACCCCGGCCACTTCCGTCCACAGTGGACCTGGCGGCCTACCGGATCGTGCAGGAGTCGCTGACGAACGTGCTGAAACACGCCGGTCCGGACGCGTCGGTGACTATCGTGATGCGGTACGGGCCGGGGACGCTGGAGATCGAGGTGACCGACGACGGCGTCGCGGCGGAAGCGCCGTCCGGCACCGGGCACGGCCTCGAAGGGATGCGGGAACGGGTGAACGTACTGGGCGGCACCTTCGACGCGGGTCCGCGGGCGGAGCGCGGCTTCGCCGTCCGCGCGACCCTGCCGTCATGACGATCCGGGTGGTCATCGCCGACGACCAGGCGCTCGTGCGCACCGGCCTGCGGATGATCCTGGACAACGCGGACGACATCGACGTCGTCGGCGAGGCGGGCGACGGCGCGGAGGCCGTCGCACTGGTGGCGGAACTCGATCCCGACGTCGTGCTCATGGACATCCGGATGCCCGAGATGGACGGCGTCGAGGCCACCGCCGCGATCGCCGCGGCTCAGCGCGCCCGCGTCCTGGTGCTGACCACGTTCGACCTGGACGAATACGTCTACGCCGCGCTCCAGGCGGGGGCCAGCGGCTTCCTGCTGAAGGACGCGCTGGCGCCGGATCTGCTCGCCGGGGTCCGGGTGGTCGCCGCGGGCGAGGCGACCCTCGCGCCCACCGTCACCCGGCGGCTGCTCGACCGGGTCGTCACCGGCCTGCCCGTGTCGCCGCCGGACGACCGGCTCGCCCTGCTCACCGGCCGCGAACACGAGGTGCTCCAGCAGCTGGCACGCGGCCTGTCCAACGCCGAGATCGCCGAGCTGCTGTTCCTCTCGCCGGGCACGGTGAAGACCCACGTCGGCCGCATCCTCACGAAGCTCGGCCTCCGCGACCGCGTCCAGGCCGTCGTCTTCGCCTACGAATCCGGGATGATCAGCCGCTGATCGCGGCGGGTGTGCGCCAGTGCTTGCCGCGCCGGGGCCGCCGGTGCTGTCCACGCCTGCCGAGGCCGGCGAGGCTGTCGACGGGGCGCGCGGCGAATTCTTCGGCGGTGATGCCCATCCGCACGAGATACTTGATCTCGCCGCGCACGACCTCGGTGTCGCGCAGCCTGCCTTCCTCGCGGAAGCCGAGACCGCCGTGCAGGGAAAGCGACGCCAGGTTGCCGCCGTACACGCTGACCTCGCATTTGCGGAAGCCGCGTTGCCCGAACATATGCGCCAGGAGGACGGTGATGGCGTCCGTGGCGTACCCGCAGCGCTGGTGGCGCGGGGCGATCCCGATGCCGTAGCCGAACCGGCCGGTCACCGGGTCGGCGCCGATGGTGCACACCGAACCGACCAGCATCCGGCCGCGCACCGTCTCGATGCCGAAGTGGATGTCGTCGCCCGAGGACCCCGAGCGGTGCGAGGCCCAGTGCCGGTGCCCGCCGCCGAGCAGCGGTGTCGCCTCGCGGGCCATGTCACGGTCGAAGCCCATCAGGACCCGGCGATCCCCCAGCCCGACCTCGCGCAACCGCACCTTCCGCCCGACCTGCTCGGGCTCCAGGGCGGAGCGGCTCACCGCGTCCGGCCGCACGGGTGCTCACGAACGATCACAAGCATGCATCGACGATATCGGGTCCCGAAACGCCCGAAGGCCCCCACCCGGTACGGATGGAGGCCTTCGGCGTGAAGAAAGTCAGATGGCGACGACGCGCTGGGCCTGCGGGCCCTTCTGACCTTGGCCGATCTCGAACTCGACGCGCTGCCCTTCGTCCAGGGACTTGAAACCGCTGCCCTGGATCTCCGAGTAGTGCACGAAAACGTCCGGTCCGCCGTCGTCCTGAGCGATGAAGCCGAAGCCCTTTTCGCCGTTGAACCACTTAACGCTGCCCTGAGCCATACTTTTTTACCTGCTCTTCATAGCGAGTCTGAGCCCATTCGATGCCCCGATCTCGCCGTCCATTGTCGCAGGTCTTGCCGCGTCGCACACGTCGCCGTCCCAAATTTCTGTAGACCCCCAGGTCAGGATCACCTTCGGCGAGCCATCCGGCGGCCGGATTCAGTGCTCTTCCGGCTCGGACCCGATCCGGTAGGGGACGGGCCTGCCGTCCTCGTCGCGCACCTGGACCGGCTTGCCCTCGGCGTCCACGATCTTGCCGTCGACGATCTTGTCGCCGTCCTTGAGCCGCGAGAAGGCCTTGAGGTCGGAGTAGTCGATCACCCTGGTCGCGGTCGCGAACACCGACGGGTCGCTGCCCGCCTTGGCCGGCTTCAGGTGGTTGAACAGCAGGTTCAGCACGACGGCCATGAGCGCGGCGGAGCTGATCCCCGAGTGGAAGATCGTGCCGACCCACGCCGGGAAGTGGTGGTAGAACTCCGGCGCCGCGATCGGGACCATGCCCAGCCCGACGGAGGCCGCGACGATCACCAGGTTCATGTTCCCGTTGTAGTCCACTTTGGACAGCGTCTTGATACCGGACGCCGCCACCGTGCCGAACAGCACGAGACCGGCGCCGCCCAGCACCGGGTACGGGATCGCGGCGACCACCCGGCCGAGCACCGGGAGCATGCCGAGGACCAGCAGGATCACGCCGCCGGCGGTCACCACGAACCGGCTCCGGACGCCGGTGATCGCGACGAGACCGACGTTCTGGGCGAACGCGCTCTGCATGAACCCGTTGAAGACCGGCGCGACCGCCGAGGACGCCATGTCGGCGCGCAGCCCGTCGCCGATCCGGCGTTTGCCGACCCGCGTGCCGACGATCTCCCCCACCGCGAGCATGTCGGCCGTGGTCTCGGTGAGGGTCACCAGCACGACGATGAACATCGACACGATCGCGGCGATGTCGAAGGTCGGCGCGCCGAAGCCGAACGGGGTCGGCACCGCGAAGATCGGGCCGTCCCAGACCTGGGAGAAATCGGCCTTGCCCAGCACGGCGGCCAGCACGGTGCCGACCACGATCGACAGGAGGATCGAGAGCCGGGAGATGGCCGGGACGGCGACCTTGCTGAGCAGCAGCACGATCGCCAGCGTCATCGCGGCCAGCCCGATGTTGGAGACCGAGCCGAACTCCGGCGCCTTGGTGTTGTCGCCCATCGCCCACTGGGCCGCGACCGGCATCAGGCTGAGCCCGATCACCGTGATCACCGTCCCGGTGACCACCGGCGGGAAGTACTTCACCAGCCGGGAGAACACCGGCGTGATGAGCAGGCCGAGCACCGCGGACGCGATCACCGAGCCGAACACGGCGGGCAGCCCGCCGTCGGCCACGATCGCGGTCATCGTCGCCGCGCCCGCGAAGGAAGTGCCCTGGACCAGCGGCAGCCGGGAGCCGAAGAACGGGATGCCGAACGACTGCAGGATCGTCGCCAGGCCACCGATGAACAGGCACGACGCGACGAGCAGCCCGATCTCGGCGGTCGAGACGCCCGCGGCGCCGCCGATGATCAGGGGCGGCGCGATGATCCCGCCGTACATCGTCAGGACGTGCTGGATGCCGTAAGTGAAACTCCTGCCGATCCCGAGCCGTTCGTCCTCGGGCCTGCCGCTCGCGGCCGCTTCGGCCCGCGTCCTCTTCACCATGGATCCGCCTCTCGATAGAAGCGAGCGATGCCGGGCAATTTTCAATCTGCGGAGGTTAACTTCCGCATGGCAGAACTCGCAAGACCCTGCCCGTACGGGTCGTCCTCCCGGCGGGCGGGCAAAGATCCTTTCCACGCAGGGGCACCGGAGCGCGCCGATGGTAGAAATTGCCTGCCCAGTCGGTGAGGATCCCGAGGCAGGAAGACGGCATAGATGGCGAATCCGCTGATCGCTGAGCGTCAGGACTCCACGAAGGACCACTCCGGTGTCCCGCTGCTGGAATCGGCGATCGACCTCAAGGAAGGCATCGAGAAGGGCGACTGGGCCGCGGTCGCGATGGGCGCCGTCGGGACGGCTCTCGACGCGCTGTCGATGGCCATGGATCCGTTCGGTTCGATCCTCGCCGCGGGCGTCGGCTGGTTGCTCGAACACGTCGGCCCGCTCTCCGACGCGCTCGACGCGCTGACCGGCGACGCCGATCAGATCAAGGCGCAGGCCGAGACCTGGTCCAACATCGCCAAGGAACTCGGCGCCATCGGCACGGATCTGACCGACCTGGTCAAGGCCGACCTCCAGACATGGGCGGGCGACGCCGCGGACCGCTACCGCGAACGGTCCCAGGACACGGTCACCGTGCTCACCGCCGCGCAGAAGGGGTGCGAGGGAGCCTCCAGCGGAGTCAAGACCGCGGGCGAGGTCGTCGCCGCCGTCCGCACCCTGGTCCGCGACATCATCGCCGAACTCGTCGGCCACCTCATCAGCTGGGCGCTGCAGGTGCTGTTCACCCTCGGCATCGGCCTGACCTGGGTGGTGCCGCAGGTGGTGACCGCGGTCGCCAAGACCGCTTCGAAGATCGCCGATCTCACCACCAAGCTCGTCAAGGCGCTCAAGGGCCTGATGCCGCTGCTCAAGCGGGCGGACACGCTCTTCGACGACGCCGCCAAGGCCCTGCGCAAGCTGCAGGGCGGCAAGGTGGACGCCCCGCCGCCGCCCAAGACCAAGGGCGGGAACGACCGCGGGATCGACGAGGGCACCACCAGCTCCAGCGCCGACGGCAACGGCAAGCCGGGCGGTGGCAACGACGGCCCCACCAACGACAAGAGCACCAACACCAAGAGCGACAACGACCAGACGAACACCAGCGGCACCGGCGGCGGCGGTACCCGCGACCGGGGCGGCAGCACCGACACCACCAAGAAGGACGGCAACGGCGACCGCTCGACGTCGTCGGATTCCAAGAACTACTGCGGTGACCCCGTCGACGTCGCGACCGGCGAAGTCGTCATGAAACAGGTCGACGTGACCCTGCCCGGCGACGCGGGCGATCTCGAACTCTCCCGCACCCATCTGTCGTCCTACACCGCCGGCCGCTGGTTCGGTCCCTCTTGGACGTCCACAATGGACCAACGGCTGGCGGTCCAGGGCGACCGCGTGCTGTTCTATTCCGAAGACGGCATGGTGCTGACCTACCCCGTCCCGGCGGGTGGCCCCGTCCTGCCGGTGCAGGGCCCGCGGCACCGGCTGCGGCGCGCGGCGGACGGCTACCGGCTGTCGATGGGCGATCGCGAGCTGCACTTCGCCGGCGCGGGCCGGATCCTGCCGCTCACGGCCATCGAGCGGAACGGCGCCCGCACCGAATTCACCTACGCGGCCGACGGCACGCCCGCGCGAATCCGCCGTGACGACGGTGTCGAGCTCGCGATCGGCACCGCGAACAGGCGGATCATCGCGCTCGGGGCTCCGGGACAGCCGCCGCTGGTGCGCTTCTCGTACAACCGGCTCGGCCAGCTGAGCGCCGTCACTGACTACGCCGGCCGCCCCATGACCCTCGACTACGACTTCGGGCACCGGCTCGTCGGCTGGAAGGACCGCACGGGCACCTGGTACCGCTACGTCTACGACGACGCCGGGCGCTGCGTCCGCGCCGTCGGGGCGAGCGGCTACTACAACGCGACGTTCGTCTACGAACCCGGCACGACCCGACACACCGACGCCGACGGCCACACGTGGACGTACCGCCTCAACGACGCCAGGCAACTGGTCGAACGCGTCGATCCGCTGGGCAACTCCCGGCGCTACTCCTGGAACCGGCGCGACGAACTTTTGTCCGCAGTGGACGAACTCGGCCGGGAGACCGGCTACGAGTACGACGAGGACGGCGCGCTGGTCGCGGTCCACCGTCCCGGCGGATCGACGGTGCTGCTGACGCACGCCGACGGCGAGGTCCGGCTGTCGGCGGGAGACGTCCGGCGGACGGTCCCCGCGTTCGACCCGGCCACCACCCTGGTCGGCACCGGACTACCGGTGGAGATCCCGGACGCGCCCGACCCGTTGACCGACGCCCCCGTGACGGACCGTCCCGGCGACCGTGACCTGTTCGGCCGCCCTCGCCTCGCGTATACGGCCTCCGGCGGCGCGGCGAGGCTCGGCTGGACGGCCGACGGACGCCGCGCCTGGCGGCTCGGCCCTGACGGCGGCCGCGAGACGTGGGTGCACGACGCCGAAGGCCACGTCGTCGAGCACCGCGACGCGGGGGGTGCCGCGCGGCGCCGCAAATACGGCCCGTTCGGCCTCGTCCTGGAAGAGACCGACGCCGCGGGCGCGCGCACGCTGTTCACCTACGACGGCGAACTGCGGCTCACCTCGGTGACCAACCCGATCGGCCGCACCTGGCGCTATGTCCGCGACGCCGCGGGCAGGCTCGTCGAGGAGGTCGACTACGACGGCCGCCGGATCGGCTACGTCTACGACGCGGCGGGGCAACTGCTTCGCATGACCAGCAGTACGGGTGACGCGACCGAGTACGACTACGACCTCCAGGGCAACGTCGTGGCGAGGCGTACCCCGGACGACGTCACGCTGTACGAATACGACGCGCTCGGCAGGATGACCGTCGCCGAGAACACCGAGTCGCGGGTCGAACTCGTCCATGACGACGGGGACCAGATCGTCGTCGACACGACCAACGGGCTCGGGGTGTGCTGGCGCCACGACGGCGACGTGCTCGTCCGCCGGACATCGTCCGGTGTGGACAGCGAGTGGCGGTTCACCGGGTCCGGGCTGCCGCGGTCGCTGCGGATCGCCGGCCACGAAATCGAGTTCGGCTACGACGACGCCGGACGGGAGGTCACGCGCGGCGTCGACGGCACCGTGGTGCTCCGGCGGCGCTTCGACGCGGAAGACCGGCTCGCCGAAGAGCACATCGCGGGCGTCGGTCAGCGCGTCTACGGTTACCGGCCGGACGGCAGGCTCGCCGCCGTCGACGACGCCATCCGGCCTTGGCAGCTCACCTACGACACCGCGGGCCGGGTCAGCGAGGCGCGCGGGCCTGCCGGGGTCGAACGGTTCACCCACGACACCGCGGGAGCCATGGCCCTCGGCGAAGGCGTCTACAGCGACGACGAGCGGGGCCGGGTCACCGGGGATCAGTCCTGCGCCTACGAGTGGGACCACCTCGACCGGCTTCGCTCCGTGCGCACTCCCGACGGCGCGCTCTGGACCTACCACTACGACGCGCTCGGGCGACGGTTCGCCAAACGCCGCTGGCTGCTCGATCCGGAAGGGGAAGCCGAGCTCACGCACGACGTCCGGTTCCTGTGGAGCGGGATGAACGTGGTCGAGCGGATGGATTACGACCCCGCCGACGAGTCCTACCGGCTCCTGACCTGGGAACGCTACGACGACGACCGCCCCGTCGTGCAGATCGAGCGAACGGGCGCCCTCGAAGACGCCGTGTTCCGTGCCGTGATCACGTCGCCCGCGGGAACACCGACCGAACTGCTCGACGAACACGGCACGCTGGTCTGGCAGGACCGCAGCAGTTTCTGGGGTGTGCCGTTGCCCGGCGCCGACACCGCGTCGATGCCGCTGGCGTTCCCCGGCCAGCACCGCGACGACGAAACCGGGCTGCACTACAACGTCTTCCGGTACTACGACCCCAGGACCTCGCGGTATCTCAGCCAGGACCCGCTCGGCCTCGCCGCCGCGCCGAACCCCGTCGGCTACGTCGACCAGCCACTGCTCATCGGCGACCCGCTCGGCCTCGTCCCTCCCTGCGGCAAGACCGGGCCGGGCAACCAGCAGCGGCCGCAGCCGGCCGGCCCCAGTGGGCAACCTCAGCCACCGCGAAGGAGCCCGCGGAAGCCTCCTGTCAACGTCGACAAGATGTCGAAGGAGGAGTTCGAGCGGTTCAAGCCGAAACTCGACCAGATCCTGAAGGCGGACAAGCACTTCTTCTGGTCCGGCGGCACCAAGAAACGCAAACGCGGCGAAGAGGACGAGTACCTCGGCTCGGTCGAGGAGAAGGCCACCAAGATCGCGAAGCAGAACGGCGGCAACACCCTCGAAGGAACGCTCAAGGACAACAACATCAAGATGCCCGGGTGGATCAACGATCCCAACGACCCGAGGAAACCGCTCGTCCAGGAGAAATGGGACTACGTCTCCGAAACCTTCGCCAAGAACTCCAACAAGGACACGCACGTGGTCTTCCCCTACTGGCCGGGCAAGGGGCACGACATCTACCCGCATCGCCGCGAGGACAACGTGTTCGACGTGACCGAGTACCCGAGGCTCGAATCGATGGGGATCGACCACATCACCAAGCACAACGCGGAGACCGGGCACACGCGCCCGTACCGGCACACCAAGTGACGTTGCCGCCGCTCGCCTGATTTGGTATACCAAAGAGAGTCCGGCGAGAAAGGTGTCCCCGTGTTGATCCGTGACGTCCGCCCGTGGGGTGGACAGCGCAGCGACGTCGAGGTGGCCGACGGCCGGATCACCGCGGTGCGGCCGCACGATCCCGCCGCCGCGCCGGCTCCGGACACGGTCGAAGGGCGCGGGCGGCTGCTGTTCCCCTCGTTCAGCGACGTGCACGTCCACCTGGATTCGACGCGCATCGGCCTGCCGTTCCGGCCGCACACCGGCGCGCCGGGCGTGTGGGCGATGATGCTGAACGACCGCGAGAACTGGCGCGACGCCGAGGTCCCGCTGCCCGAACGGGTCATCGGGACGCTGGAGCGCATGATCGCGAACGGCACCACCCGCGTGCGCACCTACGCACAGGTGGACGTCGACTGCCGGCTTGAGAAGCTCGACGCCGTCCTCGCCGCGAAGGAGCGCTTCGCCAAGCAGGCGGACGTCGAGATCATGGCGTTCCCGCAGGCCGGGATCCTCCGCGAACCCGGCACCGTGGACGTGCTGGAGGCCTCGCTGCGCTCGGGCGCCACGGTCGTCGGCGGGATCGACCCGTGCTCGCTGGACAAGGACCCCAAGGGGCATCTCGACGTAGTGTTCGGGCTCGCCGAGAAGTACGGCGTCGAGGTGGACATCCACCTGCACGAACCCGGCCACCTCGGCGTGTTCTCGACCGACCTGGTGATCGAACGGGTCCGCGCACTGGACATGCGCGGCAAGGTCACGATGTCGCACGCGTACGAACTGGGCTCGATCTCGGAATCGGTGAGCCGCCGCCTGATCGACACGTTCGCGGAACTGGACATCGCGATGGCGACCGTCGCGCCGTCCACCGACGGCCAGCTGTCGCTCGCGGACCTCACGACCGCGGGTGTGCGCGTCGGTCTCGGGGAGGACGGCCAGCGGGACTACTGGAGCCCGTACGGCAACTGCGACCTGCTCGACCGCACCTGGCAGCTGGCCTTCACGAACGGCTTCCGCCGCGACGACCTGATCGAGATGGCGCTGGCCGTCGCGACGATGGGCGGCGCGTCGATCATGAGTCACGACGTCCCGCGGCTGGCGGGCATCGCCGACCGGCCGGGGGTGGCCGCCGGCGACCGCGCCGACCTGGTGCTGGTGGACGGCGAGACCCCGACGAGCGCGGTGATGGACCGCGGCAAGGACCGCACGGTGCTGCACGACGGCGTCGTCGTGGCGGACGGGCTTTCGGTGCTCGGGTAAAACCGTTGGCGCGCGATCGCGGCCGCTGTTACCTTGCCGGAGGCCGTGCGAGCGAACGAGGAGGTGGTACCCGTGAACATTTCGACATGGGTGCTCCTCTCAGGGGTCACGGTCGGGCGGTAGGTCGTCCGGGAGCGCCGTTTCACGAGCACTCCCGAAAGGCACGACCATGCACTTCACTTCCGAACGACGCCTCGGAGACGCCCTCGAGCGCGAATTCACCCTCGGCGACATCCCCGGAATCCTGTGGACGCCCGAATCGGCGGCACCGGCCCCGCTGATCCTGATGGGTCACCCCGGCGGACTCGGCAAGATGCACCCCCGGCTCGAGGCCAGGGCCCGGGCCTGCACGGCGGCGGGCTACGCCGCGGCCACCATCGAACTCCCCGGCGCCGGTGACCGGCCCCGTTTCCCCGCTGTCGACGAGGCCCGCGCCGACCTGCAGCGCGCGGTGAAGGCCGGCGAGCCGGTCACCGGCGACATCGTCGACCGGCTCGTCCTCCCGCTGGTCGAAACGGCGGTCCCGGAATGGCGGGCCACCTTGGACGCCCTCCTCGGACTACCCGGAATCGGTGGCCCGGTCGGGTTCTCGGGTGGGGTGATCGCCATCGCCACGCGGCTCGCAGTGGTCGAGCCCCGCGTCGAGGCAGCCGTCCTGTTCGCCGGAAGCTACGTGCCTCGCAGCATCCTCGAAGAGGCCCGGCAGGTCACCATCCCGCTGCTGGTCCTGCTGCAGTGGGACGACGAAGGGAACGACCGGCAGCACGCCCTCGACTTGTTCGACGCCTTCGGTTCGCGGGAGAAGACGTTGCACGCCAACATGGGCGGACACACCGGCGTCCCGCACTTCGAAGGAGACTCCGCGGGCCGGTTCTTCACCCGGCACCTGAAGTAACCCGATGTCGATTTCCGGGTGCGTCGTTCGTGGGGTAGTCGAGCGGTCGTCACGAGGGCGCCGTCACGACCACAGGAGACACGATGTCGCACCCGGAACCCGTCGCCCGCCGCATGTACGACCTGGTCGAGCCCATCGGTCTGATCCCCTACTTCGCCGACGAGTCCGACGAGGCGCTGATGGCGCTCGGCCTCCGCAACCCGTGGGACGCCTACTTCGCCGGGCGGGCCGCTCCGTTCGGCCGGTCGGTGCCCGCCGAGGTGATCCACGCGATCTTCTACAACTTCGCCCCGGGTGAGGTGGCACGTCATCTCCCGAAGGTCTGGGAGCTGACCACGCCCGAGGCGGCGCTGGCCGCCCGCGAGCGGGGATGCGTCGCGGGGATGCGGCGGATCCTCGGCGACCTCGCCGACGACCCCGGCGTCACGCGCGCCGGCGAACTCCTGCTGAAGGCGGCGACCAGTGCACCCGTGGAGGGACGCGCCCTCTTCGCCGCCGTCCGAACGCTTCCGGTCCCGGAGGAGCCCGTGGCACGGCTGTGGCACGCGGCCACCCTGTTGCGTGAGCACCGCGGCGACGGCCACACCGTCGCTTTGCTGGCCGAGGGCATCGGCGGGACCGAGTGCCACGTGCTCCACGCCCTGTCCGTCGGCATACCCGCGCACGAGTTCGGCCGGGTCGGCCATCTCCCCGCCGCGCAGCTGGCCGCGGTCGTGGACGGGATGCGCGACCGCGGCCTGATCGGGTCCGACGGCCGGCTCACCGACTCCGGCCGGGCCACGAAAGAGCGCGTCGAGGCGATCACCGACCGGCTCGCGGAGGCGCCTTACAACGCCTTGAGCCCCAGCGAACTCGAGCGTCTCGTCGCCGACCTCGAACCGGTCTCGGCCGCCATCCGAGCCACCATCCCGTGGTAGTCACCGGACGCGATAACGCCGGTGGGTGGCGACGCCCGCGACGGATTCGCCCTGGGGGACGAGCTCGCCCACGAGCCCGGCGAACACGGAGGTCCCCTGACCCAGCACCACGGGGGCGAGGTGGAGGTAGACCTCGTCGAGCAGCCCGCGGCCAGCAGCTGCCCGGCGACGTCGGCGCCCATCACGAGTACGTCCTTGTCCCCCGCGGCGTCCTTGGCACGGCGGACCGCGGCCTCCAGCCCGTCGAAGGCGAACGTGCCACCGTTGTCGCCGAGGAGGTCTTCCCTGGTCCGGTGGGTGACCACGAAACTGGGAACACCGGGCCACGGAGTCCCGCCCCACGGCCGCAACCCGAGGTCGAAGGTGCGCCTGCCGATGACGGTCGCCCCGACCATCGCGTTCACCTCTTCGAAAACGCGGGCGTCGGGGCCTCCCCCGGCCATCCATTCATGCAGGCGTTCCCCGCCGTCGCCCATGGGCTCTTCGGCCCGGACGTTCGGCCCGGCGCTGAAGCCGTCCAGCGACATCGACACATCCAGCACCACCTTGCTCATCGCAAGGCCTCCTTCGCTCCAGTAGCGCCGCTGTCCGGCGCTTTCAGGAGCGAGTCGGAGCAGGCTCGGCCGTCTCGACAGCCACGCACGAACGCCCTTGCCCGGTTCGGACAAGGGCGTTCACAGCCTGGGGTTTTCAGTCGTCGGCGCGGAGTTCGGCGTTGAGACGCTGAGCTTCGTGGAGCTGGTCTTCGAGGGTGACGATGCGGCAGGCGGCCTCGACGGCGGTGCCCTGATCGACCAGTTCCCGCACCCGGGCGGCCAGGCGAAGCTGGTGCCGGGAGTAGCGGCGGTGACCGCCGGCGGAACGCTGCGGGGTGATCAGACCGGCCTCGTCGAGGCTGCGAAGGAAGCCCTGGGTGGCGCCGAGCATGTCGGCGGCCCGGCCCATCGTGTAGGCGGGGTAGTGCTCGTCATCGAATTTGTCGGCCCCGTCGGGCGCGGCCGGTCCGTTTTGGTCAGGGATCATTCCACCTCCACATCACAAAGGACCCCGGGTGCCAGAACGGCACCCGGGGTCCTCAGGGTTGGGTTTCACCATTGTCAACCGACGTGACCGCCGGCCTCTTGCACCCGCGTCCGCTGGGAAGCCGGACCTCGCGGGGATCGCTCATTCGTGACCGCGAACCACCTCCGAACTCGATGGAACTACGGCACCCGCGCGGCGCTATCCTGCCGCTGCGGGCGATCCAATGATGTTGCCGTTCCCTTCTTTCCTGTGTTCTCACCTTGCTGGGTACTGCTACTTCACCTGCTGCGGACGCCAACGACGGGAACCCTTCCACTGATCGGTCCCAGCACGCTGACGCCGCTGGCCACTGCCCGGAGCCCCGTCACCGATCGGCTCCGGCCACCTGACCGGTCCTGCAACTGCACTACTTACTACAACTTCGTGTTCTTCACGGGCGCACTTGCTCCGCCCGCGTCCTGCGTCCGATCACCGTCCGGGACCTGTTCCTTGATCGGCCCCGTACCACCTGACCGGCTTGTCTCACCTCGCGGGCAGTTACGTCATCTCCCGCGCCTGCTTGACGTTGTCTTCTCGGTACAAGGAGAACATTACACACACCCGGCGTTGAATGTCTACCCCAGTCAGCATAGATTTTCTGAGGCGCGTCGGACGGGTGAAGACAGAAGGGGCAGGCGACCATGAGTGACGACCTCACCGGGGATTCGCTCGACGAGCGGTACGGCCTGGCTGTGGTGCGCGACCTGGAGGAGTACGCCGAAGCCCTGTCCCGGCTGGTCGAGCAGGGGCTCCAGGACCGGCGCGCGCCACTGCTCTCCGAGGCCGAGGCCTACGCTGTGGCGGAACTGCTCGCCCGGTTCGCGCTCGATGAACCTTGGAGCGCCTTGAACCAGCTGGCCGCCACTCTGGCCAGCCGGATCTACAACCGGCTCGGCGCCTGAACACGGCCGAGCTCAGCGGCCGACGGCGATGAGCAGGCCCCGCGGATCGCCGGTTTCGGCCTGCCTGAACGCATTCCCTCTGGGCGAGCCCGTGACTGGAAACCTGCTTTCACCGCGGTCGAGTGTGAAGCCGTTCCCTACCCTTGCCGGAGAACCGCGAAGGCGATGATGTTGTCACGATAGCTGCGCACCGTACGGTCGAAGCCACCGCCGCAGGTGATGAGCCGAAGCTGAGGATCGCTGGTGTCCCCGTAGACGGCGTCAGTCGGGAACTCGTCCTTGTCGACCTGCATGACCCGGGTGATGACGAAAGTGAGCACCAGCCCGTCCGCGCGAGAGACGACGACGTGGTCCCCTGCCTGCAACTCTTTGAGCCGGTAGAAGATCCCCGGTTGTTCGTTGCCGTCGACGTGACCCACGATCACGGCCGGGCCGATTTCGCCGGGTGACGTACCCTCCGCGAACCACCCCGCCTGCATCGGCCGGCTGACCGGGGGCACCTGCAGGGTGTTGTCCGGGTTGAGCCCGAGGGGCACCAACGTGGATTTCGCCCTGATCTTGGGGATCTCGACGAGAACCGGATCCGAGCGCGGCAGCGCCGTGGTGGCGGGAGGGGTGCTCGCCGCCGGCGGCGGAGCCGATGTGGTCGTGCTGCCGGACACGGCCTGTTCCCGTCCGCCCGCGAGGACGAAGGTCAGCCCGGCCAGGACGGCGAGCAGGACGCCTGCCAGGAGCAGGAGTCCTCGATGACTGCGGGCCCAGCCGGGCTTTCCCATTTCGCTTCCTATCCGGCCGCGGTGCCACCACCGCCGGTCTCGACTCCGCCGGAGGGGACCTTCGGTTTGGTCGTGGTCTTGGATGTCGTCGGCGGCGCCGTCGGCGATTTCGACGTCGGTGTGGTCGCGGTGGGGCCAGTGGGCTTGGTCGTCGTGGTCGGCCCGGTGGTGGTCGGGGTGGTGGTCGTCGGAGGCTGGGCGGCCCCGACCGGCACGGCGAACAGCAGACCGCCGACGAGCGTCGCGGCAGCCGCGGCACAGGTGGTCATGACGGAAGGTTTTCGCATTGATCGGACCTCGTTTCGCTCGAAACTCTTCAGGTGAGCCGATTGCGTATCCGGACCATTTCACCTTGTCCCACAAGGGATCGAGCGAGAAGGGCAGAAGGTCCCGCCCTCCCGGGCGCAGGTCTCTTGACGAGCGCACATGGCGGACGACGACTATCGCCGTCGCGGGGGTAAGCGCTTTCGTCCTGTGCGGCATCGAGTGGAACGGCTCTCCTGCCGACTCTCGTCTCCGTCGCTCAGCCTTCGGACAAGCCGGCTTCCGGCGGGTACACCCAGGTGATGCCCAGCGATCCCAGACCGCGACTGATCAGGTCCTGCCGGACTTGGTGTGTGGTGCATCCGCCGTAGACCAGGTGGGTCAGCCGCATCCGCTCCGGATCCCGGGTGGGTTCGGCCATCAAGCTGAGCACGCCATCACCGCATGGGTGATGTTCAACGTGCTCACGTGGCCCGGCGTACTCCGCCTCGATCATGGCCTCGTATGCGCCTGGTCCGTCCTCGGACAACGCCGCGTACAGCTCATCGACCAATACCTTCACCTGCGGCAGGTGATCCCGGTGGTGGGTGATCAAGTTGCTCCGCCGCCAGCTGCCCTCGTCGTGCGATCTCCAAGACACGGACTCTCCCTCGTCCAATGCTGCACGCAGACCCCTCCCCGCTCACCGTGACACGGGATTCTCTGTCTCAGAAGGGACTTTCGGCAGGGAGCGGCGGACCGAATGTCCTCTCCGCGGCGACGGAATCGGATCGTCGGCGCCTTTACGCCAGAGGACGGGGGAAGTGCCGAAGGGGCGCCGTACTCGCCCAGCCGCGGAGCCTGCGGTCAAGACCCGTGATTCGTCGGCCGTCCCAGGCCGGGTGTTCGTGAGAATCCGGCGAAAGCAGGATTCTCACGAACATGTCGTTTTGTGCCGGTTCATGAGAGACTGGCTCGCATCTGGCGCGCCGGGGTTCCTGCCCGGACTTTTGCGCTTCCTCGCCGCTGGTGGCGTCCCCTGGCCCAGGACCGGTGACGTCGAACAGTGCCGCGCTCGACCCCGGTCACATCGGGGCCGTACCGGACAAGGTGGAAGCGGAATCGATTCCCGAAAGGGAGGACGCTATGGGCGAGCAGCCCGATCGCCGGCACAAACCCCGCGTCATCGAACAGGACACCGGGACAGAGACGCCCCACATCGACCCGGCCGGGCCGCAAGCGGCTGACGAGGAACCGCTGACCTTCCCCGATGTCCCCCGGCTCGGGCTCGACCGGCTGCTGGGCCGGCTGGTGGAACATGCCCAGGAGGTGCTGAGTACCCAGGGCAGGCTGCGCGGGCTGCTGCGCGCCAACCGGGCGGTGACGTCCGACCTGGCACTCCCCGCGGTGCTGCGGCAGGTCGTGGAAGCCGCCCGGGACTTGGTCGGCGCCCGCTATGCCGCGCTCGGCGTGATCGCCCCCGACGGGACATTGGCCGAGTTCGTTCACGTGGGAATGCCCCCGGAGATGGTGCGGCGGATCGGAAGCCTGCCCCAGGGCAAAGGACTGCTCGGCGCGCTGATCGCCGACCCGCGTCCGATCCGCCTGGACCGGATCGAGGACGACGACCGGTCGTCGGGATTCCCCGACGGCCATCCTGAGATGCGCGGTTTTCTCGGCGTGCCGATCCGCGCACGCACGACGGTGTTCGGCAACCTGTATCTGGCCGAGAGCGTTCAGGGCCGGTTCAGCGCCGAGGACGAAGAGCTCGCCACCGCCCTGGCGTCCACCGCCGGGGTCGCGATCGAGAACGCTCGGCTGTTCGGCTCCGCCCAGTCCCGCCAGGACTGGCTACAGGCTTCGACCGCGATCACCCTGGCTGTTCTGACCCCGGAGACGAGCGATCCATTGGGACTTGTCGCCGAGCACAGCCGCCGCACCGCCGACGCCGACATCGTGACCATCTGCCGGCCCGACGAGGACCATCGGCGCCTGCTTGTCGAGGTCGCGGTCGGTCCGGACGCGGCGGCGTTGCTCGGTACCGGTGTGCCCATCGATGACTCGCTGTCCGGCCGGGTCTACAGCACCGGCAGGCCCTTACTGGGGACCTGGCCGCAGGAACAGTCCTCGACCACCGCCGACGCACCGGCCGGGATGGACATCGAGTCGATGATGATCGTCCCGCTGAGCGACCGCAGGGTGACCGGGACCATCACTGCCGCCCGGCGGCACGGCCGTCCCGCCTTCACCGCCGAGGACCTCGACATGGCGGCATCGTTCGCCCACCAGGCCTGTGTCGCGATCGGACTCGCCGACGCACGCGCAGAGCAGCAACGCGTCGCCGTATTCGACGAACGCGACCGGATCGCGGCAGACCTGCACGACAGCGTCATCCAGCGCCTGTTCGCCACCATCCTCTCCCTGCAGGGAACCGTGTCCGGTCTCGGCCCGGGTCCCGCCTCCGGCCGGATCCTCGGCACGATCGACGACCTGGACGTCACCATCGGACAGATCCGTAACACGATCTTCCAGCTCGGCCACATCACCCCGCTCGCCGACATCAGCCTCCGCGGCCGGCTGCTGGACGTCGTCACCGACACGACAGAGGCCCTCGGATTCGATCCCACGGTGCGGTTCGCCGGCCAGCTGGAAGGCATCACCACACCCGCCATCGCCGACGACTTACTGACGGTGCTGAGCGAAGCCTTGAACGATGTCGCCCAGCACGCCAACGCCACCCACGCCGACGTGGAGATCACCGCCCACGACGAACGAATCATCCTCGACATCACCGACAACGGCATCGACCCCACCCAACGGCACAGCGGCCTCACGGACATACGCGCCCGAGCCGAAAGCCACGGCGGACGCTGCACCCTCAGGCCCCACCATCCCACCGGCGGCCACCTGGCCTGGCAGGTTCCGCTCATCCCCGGATAGCCCGTCCGGGTCGGCAACACCCACGCACGGGCGAGGTCAGATCGCCCGCCGGAGGAGCGGTGCGCCGGTGGCCCACAGGTCGCGGCGGAACAGCAGCAAACGGTCCTTCAGTTCGCCACGCTCACCCCGCGGGCCCGGTGGAACCGGCGTGGTGAGCGCGCCGGTTCCACCGCCGGACCGGATCGCGTCCACGAAATCCTCGACGCGGACGGGGGCGCCACTGGGTCACCACCGATGTAGGCCAGCACGAGCAGATCCTCCCCGGAATGGGTTTCCATCGCGAGCGCCCACCCGTGCCGCTCGTCCCACAGCAAGGCCATGTCCCGTCCGGGATGGCGCGGCAGCCGCACGTCCAACGCGACATACGCCGACGCGGGGGGACCGAGTCCGCGATGCAGGACTCTTCCCCGACCCCACCACGGCGCTCACCGCGGCCACATAGCCGGTCAGGCCACACCGAAGATCATGATCGCTTTCGATACCGGTGATCAAGGGAATCAACCTCCGTCATATCGGCACGATCCACCGCTCGTCGCGATCTGCCATCACCCGACGACGACCATATGGCCCAGCCGCAGTCCCCGGATGGCGTCACAAGACCCACGGCCCGAGGACTTTCGTCCCCGCCAGGCCGTCAGGAGAGGGCCCTATGCGCCCGCCTTCGCACGGCCTCGGCGCGTTCCCGTTCTTCCAGCGCCAGAGCCAACTCCACCGTCCCTTGACACAGCCGGGGATTCGGACGGCGACGAGCGCGGATCCAACTCCGGGCCGCGTTCGATCTCACACCGTACGAGGTGAAGCGCTTCCAACGCGATCTCAGGCGCGTCCCGGCGCTGGTCCGGCGAAACGGTTCGGCGGTGTGCGACTCACTTCTTCTCGCAGCGAGCGTTCCTTTCTCCCGCTCAGCGGCGGTCCACAGGCACACCCGGCTCGACGGTGCTCCCGGCGCGGAGGTGGAACGGAACCAGTCCGGAAAGTCACGCAGACGCATCATCGCTGCCTTCGCATCCGTCGGTCGCACACGGGGCTACGTGGCCTTTCACGGTCCAGGACCTTCTTCCCTCGCATCGGAAACCTTGGGCATGAAAGGGGATTCACCCGACCGGCCATCGCGCTGCCGGGGAACGGTGGCCTCGCCGGTGCCGAGAGAGCCGGTGAAGCGGGCGATCCGGATTCGCAGGCCGTTCTCGAAGGTCATGACTCTCGCCCACCGGGTCGCCCGCCACGTGACCGGAGGGAGGTGATTCCGGCGCGACATGGGGTAGGCGATCCCGGCGCCGGTGACGATCCAGCTACCCGGTGAGTGACCGTCGAGGTGCGAGAATTCGACGATGACATGACGGAACGCGGCGAGGTGGAAGGCTGCCGCGTCCTTCCCGATGGGAATGAACACGTCTCCGCTGTCGAGGACGAAACAGAGAAGGGGCATCGGGCCGCTTCCGTCTATGGATACGCGCGCGTCACGGCGCCGTTCGGGTCCTCGGACGAGTTTCACGCATTCAGAATGCGTCAGGGAGATGCGGTCCATGCACCCACGTCCTCTCCTCGGTTCCGTTCTCAGCTGAGAACGAGGTTCTTCCGCCGTGTGGCGATACGCCGGCGCAAAGTGGCTTGTGAGAGTGCGTGATTGCCACATGCACACCACGAGGGCAGGAGGTCGTAGTCCTGTCCTGGCATATCGTCGAGCAGCGCGACATGCTCCTGCCCCTGACGACCCGCCTCGGTGGAATCACGCGAATCGCGCGTATGAGAGCCCGTCAGCGTCACCACGACGCGACCGTTCGGAGTTTCGTAAACGACCGCGACCTGGTGTCCGGCATGACAGCGAACGCGAAGCAGCAAACCGTGGTCTCGGTGCCGGCCGAGCGCGACAAGACCCTGAACCGCTCGTTCACGGCGCTGTGCGGATGAAACAGCCATGTCGTCCACAGTGGACCTGCCCGTCACGCCACGCGACGCAGGTCTTGAGTCTTCTCGAGCGCTTGCGCTTCGTCGGTGTGCTTACGAGACAGGCCTTCGAAGAACAGCAGGACCTCGCGCCAGAAGTAGCTCGTCCCCGCGACGGCGATGCCGGTGAACACGATCCCGAGTCCGTGGTTGCGCACGGGCAGGTTCCACGTGGCGAACAGATCGAAATCCGCGATCCAGGCGATGGCGATGCCGAGCACCACGAACGCGATCGCCCAGAGTTCGCGGCCGAGGGACAGCCAGCGTCCGCCGATCGCCGCGATGGTCAGAACGCCGAGCCCGAACGCGGTGAGCATTCCCCAAGCGAACATGTCACGTCTCCTTTGCACTCCACTGTGTTCTTCCGGTTGCCGAATCCAGCGTGCGCGCCGGGCGTAAACCGAAGATAGGGACCAAAGCCCGTTCGTCGAAGACCGTGGCACTCGTGTCGAAGGCCTGACGGCGCTGAAGGCCCATCGCCCCTGCCGTCTGAGGGCTTTGGCCTCTCACCCGAATGCGGCCAGGTGGGGAACATCGCCTGGTGACGAGACGAACCGACCGCGTCACCGGGTACGCCGGCCGGTCGAGCCTCGCGAAACGGAGGGACGGATGTTCTTCGTATCGGTGAAGAACGTGGCCCGGCAAGGCTCCGCTTCGCACCGTGGGACGCGTGTGACGGCCGGCCCGCCGGAGCGCTCGTCGAACGAGCTGCCCGTTCGATGGCCGGATGCGCCACGCACGACCCCGAGGCTCGCGGTCGGCGCCTGAGGATTCCCGCTGCAGGAGGGCGAAATGGTGATCGGAAAGCACGTCCACCCGAAGCACGGCCGCGTCGGCGACACGGTGCGCGCCTTCAACAAGCGGGTGCTGAACCCGGTGATGCTGCGCATGGCGGGGCGACGACACTGGTACGCGGCCCTGCTACGGCATACCGGCCGTCGTTCCGGCAAGCCGTATGCCACGCCCGTGGTCGCGGAACGCACCGAGAACGGCTTCATCATTCCCTTGCCATACGGCACGAAAGTCGATTGGCTGCGGAACGTCCTGGCCGCCGGCCACGCCACCCTGGAGGTCAAGGGCGACAGCTACGACGTCGTGGATCCCGCGATCCTCGACGCCGCGACCGCCCTCCCGCGAGTATCGCCCGGACGAGGGAGGGTGTGGCGGCTTCTCGGCATCCAAAAATACGCGCGCGTGAACCTCAGTGTCGACCACCACTGAGACCGGCCTGAATCCGCGCCTCCGTGACCGCGGTCGCGGCACGATCGGCATCGGGTCCGCCCGCCCGGGTCGGGTCCAAGGCACCCGCGAGCGTGTCGACGGCCGCCGTCAAGGCGTCCATTTTGGACTCAAGCACGTTGACGGCGGGCCGGGCTTCAGGCGGGCGTTGCGGTCCGCCGTTGGCCGGCGCCCCCGGCGCCGGGACCGTGACGACAGGCTCGGTCGGAGCCGGGACCGGAGTGGCCGCCGCAGTGGCTTCACGGGCCAGGAACGAACCCAGCTCGCCGATCGTGCTCATCAACGGTGCGGGGAACACCACGGTCGTGTTCTTGTCCACTCCGATCTCTACCAGACTCTGCAGATTGCGCAGCTGGAGCGCCAGCGGGTGCTCCATCATGGTGTCCGACGCCTCGCCCAGCGCGGCGGCGGCCTGGGCCTCGCCCTCGGCGTTGATGATCTTGGCTCGCTTCTCCCGCTCGGCCTCCGCCTGCTTGGCCATCGCCCGCTTCATCGAGTCCGGAAGTTGGATGTCCTTCAGCTCCACCAAGGTCACCTCCACCCCCCAATCGAGCGTGGTCACGTCGAGAATCTGGCGGATGTCCCGGTTGATGGCGTCGGTTTCGGACAGGGTCTCGTCCAGCGTGTGCTGCCCGACCACCTTCCGCAGTGTCGTCTGCGCGATCTGGTCGATCGCGGCGTAGACGTTCTCGATGGCGACGACCGACTTGACCGCGTCGACCACCCGGAAGTAGGCGACCGCGGACACGTCGACGCTGACGTTGTCGCGGGTGATGATCCCCTGCGACTGGATCGGCATGGTGACGATGCGCAGCGACACCCGCCGCAACACGTCGATCACCGGGATGATCAGCCGCAGTCCGGGTTCCCGCACACCGATGACGCGGCCCAGCCGGAACAGGACGCCTTTCTCGTACTGTTTCACGATTCTGATCGCCGTACCCGCCACCAGCGACACAGCGGCGGCGATGGCGGCGATGACCCAGCCACTCATGATGCTTCTCCAGTTCACCGGTGGAAATCGACCGCTGAGAGGTTCTCCAGCGGGGCAGCGGATACTCCAGCCGCCGCCCATGACTCCAGCCAAGCCCTCCGACGTCGCCGGACCTACGGCCGGAAGTCATCTCGGACCGGGACCTTCGGGTCACCCCCGATGTGTCGGCCCTTCGCCCCTGCCCGCACGCCGTCCGCCGCGCCGGCTGCCTGGTGGGCGCGGCGATCAACGGCATGCTGCCCGGCTCATCGGAGCGGTCCTCTCGCGGTCGGACGGTCGCGAGCGGATGCGCGTGGCGAAGCCGGATGCTCTTGCCGGACAGGTGGCGGGGGCGATCGGTGATCAGGATCGACAAGAGGGTGCCGACCACGCGGCGAGCTGGGCGATCCCAGTGGTGAGGCCGGTGCCGTCGATGGCCGCGGCGCGCAGGGCCAGGACGGCGCCGTGGGTCGGGAGGTAGTGCGCGAGTGCGTACAGCGGGTCCGGGGAGCGTCGAGACGGCCTGGTTGAGGGCGACCAGGGCGCCCCGCAGGAAGCCGATGGTACCGGCGAAGCCGAGTTCCAGGGCGAGGACGGCGATCGCGGTGATGGCGAGGGCGGCCAAGGCGGCCGCGGTCGCGCCGGGGATGGCGGCGCGGGAGCTGGTACTTCCGGGCGAAGATGCCGCCGTGGCCGGACGGGCGGAGACGGCAGATTCGCCGCGGCTTCCTGCACGGAGCACTGGGATGGCCCACCGCGAGCCCACGTCGAGTCTCGCAGGATCGTCAGACAGGTATATCCCCGCTGGCCAGCGGGATGTCGAATGAGTGGGCCGCCTGGGGCTCGAACTCAGAACCTACGGATTAAAAGCCTCCGCCGCGGTGCCAGGCAGTGCCGCGCAGTGTCGAATATTGACCATCCGTGCAGGTCAACGCGGACATCACAGCCGCACCGGGTGTCAGGCCGTATCAGGTCGTGTCGGGCTCTACGTCAGCAACGGAGCCCAATCGGAGACGGCGTGATCCCCCGAAGCTCCACTCTTCCAACACTAAAGTCGTCTACCGAGGAGCTCCACCAGCTCGCCCGTAATGTGGAGAATCGAGGCATCATTCGCTGGCCTGAACAACGTTGCCGGCAACGCCCGGAAGCGCTGCCGGTCAATCGTGGCCGATCCTCGCCAACCGCGGACGGCCTCGGACACGTTGTTCCCATCGAGGCCAATGCGTCTCGCGGCCTTGCCTGCAGGCATTGAACACCATGCCGTGCTCGGGTCCGATCAGAGACCGGATGGCTCGCTTACACTTCGGCCACTACAGCCTGCCGCCGATAAGTCGCGCCAGCGAGGCATATCCGGGGATATTGGCAGCCATCGGACTACCGGCAAGCGTCAAGTGAGCGATCCGGACCTCGCCGTGGCTCCGCTTCACGGTTACGACCAGTGTGTCGAGGTCCTCGCTCCGGCACCACATCGCCGCTTCCCCGGCGCCCGGCAGCGGCTGGGCCTGCCCCTCACCCAGACAGTTCTGCTCGGCAACGGCGAGTGCGTTCTCCGGCGCCGCCTCGCCCTTGATGGCGGTCACCATCAAGCTACCGACGCCAGAGCCATCATCAACACGACTGAACTCGCAACCATAAGCAATGCTCCGCTGCCCCTCAACCGGCTTCTCCTCGACCGACCGGTAAGCAGCCTTCGACTCCAAGGCCCCTTGAAGCTCATCAGCGCCAAGAAACCCACAGGCCGCAGAGATCAGCTCTGGTGATGTCACTGGAGTCCAGGTCGACGAGGGAACCGACGCCAGACCGGCTGGATTCGCCACCACATTCCCTGACTCACTCGAGCACGCGCCACACAGAATTAGCACCAATAGCCAACCCTTAGGCACTCTTTTCGAAAGCAAAACTTGCCGCCAATCGAACTTTAAAAGTATTTGCAAATCAAATCAACGAACAGATCCCTGCAGGCTCTCTCGCCATCGATGCGCCATTTCATTCGAAATAAGATCACATATTTCCGGCGATGAAAGCTGAAACAGAAATTCTTTTAGAATAGTTTCATTGCCAACCTGAAAGCCCAGGTCGTCGCGCCCCTCAAGCGTTTCAGCCCATAGTTGAATACCTGCAACGTCCAGCCTGCCTGAAATGTAGGACTGCAGGACATTCAGAGCGTCCTTGGGCTCAAGCACGACCAACTCGCTATCGCTATCCCAACCAAATGACACCAGCCGATCGACTGCTTGTCGCAGAGGTGCGCGAAGTTCGACCACGTCACGCAGCGCTTCTTCTCGCTCGCCATCCTGCGGATCGTTAATCATGGGCCCATCTTATCCTTCACATGAGCGACCGACCCGTCCGGCAGCACCGTCGTCTTGAGGTAACCTGTCGTCTTGCCGTCAAATCCCACTGTTTTCTCGTATACTGCATATGAATTCGGCACTCTTCCCGGCACGCGTGTCTGAAATTTGACCGATCCTCCAGGAAGCCCCGTGATGACGGTTTCTTCGGCCGCACTCGGCAGCTTCTTCTGATACCGCAGGAGGTTTGACGCCTGTCCAGGAGTGAGGTCCTCCACACCCAAATTGCGCAGTGATTCTCGAGCCGCCGTTCCCGCACCAGGCTTCGAACCACCAGCCAACCCGCGCCCGCCGGCAGTGATACCAGCACCAACGATTGCCATGGCGGCACCAAGAAGGCTGTGAATAGTCTCCGCAACCCCTTCCGCACTGCTGCACTCGTCAAAATTGTCGACGCAATAGGTGGCCGCGATCAATTTTGCACCTTCGACGTCATTCTCGGTCTCTGGTGCAAGAAGATAATTTCTCGCCTTTTCGCAAGCGAGCTTGCCAAAGCAAATATTAGTGTCTGGGTCCACATTTGGCGGCATTGGAAAGTTCCAATATTCAAGCGTGCTCATATTGAGCACCTTGTCGAACTCGGCAAACACCTGACTGCGCTTTCGAGAACTCGGTGCGTGCTTTTTTTCCCAGTCTTTACGATTCGACTTAGCCTGACCCTTTTTGACACCCTTTTGCTGAAGCTGTTCCGGCGTGTAGTGGCCGTTGATGTCGTTGCCGACTCGGGGGTCGATTCCGCAGTCGCCGCGCCATCCGACGCAGTAGCCGGGCGAGTCCTCGGGGGCGAGGCCGGAGGGGTCGCTGAATGCGATGGGGTTGTTGTTGGCGTAGTTGTAGCCGTTGATCTGCTGGGGGCTGCTCGGGTCCATGATCGGGTCGAGGGAGATGAACCGGCCGAGGTCCGCGTCGTAGCTGCGGGCCCCGAGGGTGGTCAGTCCGGTCGACGTGTCGATCGTGCCGCCGACGAAGCCGCGTTCACCTGGCATATCGGCGTTCGGGCCGCGCTGGGCACCGAACGGAGTCTGTCGGCGCTGCTTGACCGTGAGGTCGCTGGCGTTGATCGCGACCTGCGTGGTGCCTTGGTGGTCGCCGGCGAGCCAGGTCAGGGCCCCGCTCTTGCGCATCGCGATGAGCAGACCACCGTGGCTGTAGTACCTGGTGGTGGTCGCGTTCCCGCTCGCCTTGTCGAGCAGGACTTCCTGCGGCCCCAGGTACAGGGTGGTGCCGGTCGGGTCGCGGCGGATGAGACGACTGCCGTCGGCGTCGTAGAGGAAGGTGGTGTCGGCGGTGCCGTCAGTGACCTTCTCGAGCTTGTTCTCGACGTTCCAGTCGAGGTTCTGCTGTCCGGACGTGCCGGGGCGGGACTTGGTATTGCCCAGTTCGTCGTAGGTGTACTGGGCTGTTTTGGTGCCCGCTGGTCCTTCGGAGGTGACCGCGTTCAGCAGGTGCGGCTTCGGTGTGCCGGGTGCGGCGTAGCTGTACTTGCGGGTGATGTCACCGCCGGCGACGTGCTGAGTGTCGCCGGTGCGGTTCCCGGATTTGTCGTAGGCATACGACTGCCAGTACGGGGCGGGGCCGCCGAGGCCGTTGACCGTGGGTGCCGCGCCGCAGTCGGTGTTGGCAGGTGTCCAGGCTTCGGTGAGGCGTTGGAGGTAGTCGTAGCCGAAGCACTGTTTGTCCGCGGGTTGCCCGATCGGGGCGTTGGAGATCGAGGTGATGTTGCCTGCGGGGTTGTAGCTGTAGTGGGTGTCGGTCTGCATCGGCTGCGGCACTTCAGCATCGACGATGGTGCGGTCCAGGCGACGGGTGTTGGTGTCGTAGTAGAAGGACAGCCAGGCGCGTTTCCCGTTGGTGGCGGTGCTGCTCGATCCACCGAGGTGCAGGCGTTGCGGTTCGCCGTAGCGGGTGTATTCGGTTTCAGATACGTAGGTCTGGAAGTCGTCGTCAACGCCGCCATCGGCGGTGAGGACGTTGTTCAGTTCGTCCTGGGTGTAGGCAACGGTCTCGGACGAGAGGTCACCGGCCTTCGGGTAGCCGACCGCGCCGAGACTCCCGTCCTCCTTGTACGCCAGCGAGGTCTGGTAGGTGCCAGCCAGCTTCGGCCCCTCGATCGGCGGGATGACAACCGACTGATTCAAAGGCTGGTACAGAGGGTCGTAGTTGATTACTTTCTTGACGTAGGCGTTGCCGTCGACCCAGCGTGTGGACGACGCGAGCTGCCCGATTCCCTTGAACGCGGTGTCGTAGGCCCACTCGCTGAGCTTGGTGCCGGCGAGGCTGTCTTTGAAGACACCGGTCTTGCGGCCGAGTTTGTCGTAGCGGAACGCGAGTGTGACGTTGCGTGCGTCGGTGCTCGAAGTCTGCTGGTTCAGCTTGTTATAGACGTAGGTGGTCGCGCCGCGGTCGGGATCCTCGGTGCGGATCAAGGCGCCGTGGATGTCGTAGGTGTAGGACCAGCGGTTACCGCTGGAGTCGGTGAGTGCGGCGAGTTTGTCCGCGTTGGTGTAGTCGTACTTGGTTTCGTCGTAGTTGTCGCCAGTCGGTTGAGCGCCGTGGTACTGCCGGAGAGCGCGGGTGCGGCCGCGGGCGTCGGTGATCGTGGTGGTCGCGCTGCCGCCTTCCGGCGGTGTGACGCTGACCGAGTCACCGCCATAGGTGGTACTGGTACGCCATTCTGTCGTTCCGCCCCGGTAGATGGAGGCGATCGCACGCCCGGCGCCGTCGAACTCCGTGACGGTCAGGCCGGGCACTTCAGTGTCGCTGGCCACCCAGAGGGTGGTGTCGACGGGTTGGTCGTTGTAGAACGGCTGTGTCGTCTTGTAGGCGCGGCCCAGCGAGTCGTACCGCGTGTCGACCAGCAGCCTGCCCCCACCAGGTGCGGGCGCCTGGACCTGCCGGGTCCGGTAGAGACCATCGAGGATGGTGGTCGAGGTGACGTAGTTGCTCTTGGGGCCGAACCGCATCGACGTGATCGAGCTCGGCGCGTCGCTGCGGACGTCGTAGGTGAAGCGTGCGCTGGGTTCAGTGGGGTAGCTTGCCCGGGGTCGGTTGGGCTGCCAGACTTCGGCTTTGCGACCGAGCGCGTCATAGGCGATCTCCATGACCCGGTTGTTCGGGTCGGTGATCGTCCGCGCGGATCCCCAGGCCGGTTCGTAGACGGTCGTTGTCTTGTGTCCCAGAGCGTTGGCGGTGACAAGCTGGGTTACCGGGCCGCCGGTCGCCGGAGTGTAGGTGGAGGTGGCGGTGTTGCCGTCGGCGTCGGTGATTTCGATCGCGCGCCCGTGGACATCGCGTTTGGTCTTCGCGACGGTGCGGTAGACCGGCGTGGAACCGTTGTAGCCGTCGACCTCTTCGGCCAGCGTGACGTCGCCTACCGTGGGCGGGATACCGGGTGCGAGCGTGTCATAGGACGACCGGACGTCGGAGATGGTGTCCCGCGGGTAGACCGGCAGAACCCCGCAGACCGTCGAGAGGGTCTCGACCCGTGACGGGAAGTTCAGCAGCCATCGGTCGGTGTTCTGGGCGTAGGTCGTGTTCGTGCAGCGCTCGTCCCCGGTGACGTTGAGGTCGCCGTGGTCGTTGACCTTGGTCGGCAGGCCGTTGGGATCGTAGTCCGTCGTGGTCTTGGTGGTTCGCCAGCCACCTGCCGCCAATGCGGTGAATGAACGCTGCGTTCCGGACCGGACGATGTAGGCCTTGTACGTCCCGCGGGTCGCCGTGGGGCCTTGCCAGCTGGGTTCGGTGATCGTCTTGCCGACGACAGCGCCGGCCTCGCCGTTCTTGGTGAGGCTTTCCAGCTCCAGTCCCTGAAGCCAGTCCTCATCGACGTGGGATCCGCCTTCGCTGTCCGGGACGCTCGCGGATCGCGTGCCGTTGTTGGGGAGCTTGTCCCCGTGCATGCCGCGGAAGTAGCGGGTTTCGCTGTAGCTGGTCGGTCCGCTGGGGTTGTCGGGTTTACCGGTGCGGACGATGACTTTGCCGAAGCCGCGGAACTCGTTCCAGGTCTTGTTCTTCTCGGGCGCGAACTCGGAGGTGGTGTAGTGCCACGCCGCGCCCTCCGGGTACGCGTAGTTGGTGACCTGTTCGGAGCTGGTGCTCATCCAGTCGGACTGGACGACGGATTCGACGACGTACTTGTGGAAGTAGTCGGTGCGTTCCGCGAAGTCCCGTTTGGTCCACGTGACAGGGAAACAGCGTTTGGTGTTGGTTTCCGGCTTGTCCGGCAAAGACGTGGCGGAACAGTCTGCGGGTGCGTAGTTGACGGTGGTGACGCCGCCGGCTTCGGAGACGATGGCGGAGACCCGATACCGGTTGAGGTAGCCGACGCCATCTTCTTTCACGACTCTGTTCGGCAGTTTCTTGCCTTCGAAGGTGACCTTCGGCAGCGTGATGGGCGTGCCGACATGGCCGGTGTGCGTGATGGACTTGAGCCAGAGAGCGGCTTTGTTGCCATCGTCCGGGTTCGGGAACTGTTGCTCGAGGGTCCAGCTGTCGACGTCGGTGTAGCCGTTGCCCGCACGTACCTGGGTGGTGATCTTCGCGAGGCGTTTGGTCGACCAGAACGTGGGGCTGTAGTGATCCTTGCAGGTGGAGCCGTCACAACGATCGGTCAGGGCGACATCGGGGAAGTTCTCGGTCTTGTCGAGGGTGCACACGCTGCCGGGAACGCACCGATCCTCAGTCGTGAAGGTCACCTTCCCTGTAGCGGGAGCGGGATCACCTTCACGCAGGCCGTACTGGATCTCTTTCAGCGTCCCACCGCGGACGTAGGAGACCGCGGTGTCTTTGACGTTCTGCCCGTAGTTGTTGGTCTCGATGTCGTAGCTGTAGAGGATCAGATTGCCGTGCCGGTCGACGACCTTGTCGAGGTTCCAGCGATAAGCCTGGACACAGGCGGAGTTGTCGAACTTGTTGTCCGCCGCGTGGCACGGTTCGCCCACGTCGTCACCGTAGACGGGCACGGTCCAAGTCGACTTCGACGCCGGAGCGGACCCGAAGAAGTACTGAGTCCCGTCGACCGTGGTGATCTTCCAGTATTCGCCGTCACGAGCACCATTGGGCGCTCCGGTGAGGCGCTCGATGCGGGATCCGTTGTCGCTCTTCTGCCGCCACACGTTCTTGCCGGTGTCATGGATCAGCATTCCGCCCGACCCGTTGTAGACGGCGGTCGCGTTGTCACTCTTCCAGCAGAGATCGCCGACCTTGGGCGGAATGGTTCCGCCTTCCTTATCATCCTGGCAACTGCCATAGGTGCGTTCGACGAAACCGGGGTGCAGGTCCCAGCCGTCACCGACCCACGACGCCTGGTTGTTGGTGGCACTCGTGCGTCCATCGACCGTCGAGGAGTTGTAGGACAACGCCAGGTTCGGCTGCAGGTCCCCCGGCGCGGGCGGCACGCGCAGCGGGTACGACCAGGTGAAGTCACCGGTCTGCTTCGACACATCCCATGTCGCCGACGGCGAGAGGGACGTCGCGCTACTGGTGCCTCCACCGTCAGGCGTGGTGGAACCAGTGGGCTGGTTCCCGGTGAGCGCGGCTTTGCTCGCCTCGTCGAGCTCGCGGCCCTGCATGGTCTGCTTCGTCACCGGAGTCGACTCGACCGTCGGTGAGTCGACGCTCCAGCCGTTGGCCGCGTTGGCGACTTGCGAGGTGCTGACGCCGGTCACGACCAGCGAGCAGATCAACGCCACGGTGAGGGTTCTCGAGCTGCGGCGTGTGGACGACTTGTGTCGCATCAGTTCTCCAGGCTGGACGCGGTGAGGCCCGCCCCGCGTTGCGGGGCTACCTCGTGTGCGGCGGACGATTCGCGGTTGGGCTGGAGATCTAGCCGCCGCCGACTGCCGATGGCTGGACTTCGCCGGGCGTGGGTTCCTCGCTGCTCGGAGCTACGAAGACAGGTTCGACTCGGGGGATGTCGGCGAGGACGTAGCCGAGGAATCGGTCCTTGGGCAGGCCTTCGCAGTTGTCGTCGTCGCTGGTCATCGACTCGGTCCCGCTGCTGCCACATCGGTAGAGAGGTTTCGCGGTGGCGTCGTCGGGTTTCTGTGTCCAGAGATGACCGATCGATTCGATGACGGTTTTGCCCTCACAGGCGCTGTCGAGGGAGACGAACTGGTCCGTGTCGTTCACACACGCGGTGAAGGGCTGCGTACCTTGCTGCGGGATCAGAGGAACGTAGCCATGGCGAAACTCCTTGTGATAACCGGGCCGTGCTCCGTGCGTCGTACTGAGATGATCGTAGGCATTCTCGTTGTAATACCGCACGAGTGGTGCGTATGCGAGCGTGTACCCCAGCACTCCCAGTTGGGTCGCGCCTTCGCAATTCTCGTCACTGCTGTCGAAATGTTCCTCAGCCAAAGCACAGCGATAGACCGCCATGGTGGGAAGGTTGCTTGGCTGGACGGTGTATACCGATCCGGTTTCACCGAGCTTGACGTGGCCATCACAGGAACTGTCCATTGACGTGAAGAATTCTTCACCGTTTCGACAAGAATAGAGAACGCGGGTGTTGGGATGTGTCGCCGGGACCAGCATGCCGAGGCTCTTCTCGAAGTGATTTCCGGCAGGCGGTGCCTCGCCGGTGTTCGCACTCCTCTGCTCGCCTGTTCCGTCGCGGAAGCGTCCGAACTGGCCGGCATCCGTCGCTGGAAAGGCTCCATGCGCCTGGATCGCCGCGTCCGAGACGATCCCGTAGCGGGCATAGACCTCGTCGACCAATCCCGGGAAGAACTCCTTATGTTGCCCGTTGTACTTGGCACGACCGATCGCGAACGAACCGTCCGCTTGCCAGAGGACCACGTTCTGTTTCTTGCCGGCGAACTGCCCATTGACGTAGAGGCGGAGCTCGCGCGCGGCCTGATCGTAGACGCCCGTCAGCTGCGTCCACCGGTTCACGACCGCGGGGTCGAAGGAGCTGACGTAAGACAGCGGTGATGAATCGGCGTCCTGCGCGGTCGAACCGAACGTCCACCGGTTCACTTCAGGGCGGTACTGCACGGTGAAACCGCTCATTCTCGAACCATCTTGGGATAGCACGGTCGCGACTTGATCGGTCCGTGTCAGCTTGGCCCACGCCGACACGGTGAAACTGTCGCCTGTCGCCAGGCCACGCTCAGGTGCGGTTGCATGGTCGTCCACCCCGTCCAGCTTCAGCGCGGTGCCGCTCGCGCCTGGCGCGAACGACGCGCCCCCTGTCGGCACAGCGGCGTTGTCACGCCAGCTGTAGTCCTGGCCCGTTCCGTCGTCGAACCGCCACGCACCGCCGTCGCCCCGCGGGATGTCATCGTGCACCTTACGCACTTCGGCATCGGTGAGTGCTCGGGAAAAGACCCGCATGTCGTCGATTCCTTGCGGGGAGAACGCAACGTTCCCACCGTTCACGCGTGCCCGGCCAATCGCGAAGCCCCCGGCGGAGGGAATCGTCGTGACCCCCACCTGGACCGCGCTTTGCACACCATCGACGTACAGCTTCAGCTGCCGGAGCTGAGCGTCGTACACCACGGCAAGGTGCGTCCACTCGTGTGCTACCGGGGCCTGACTGGCCGACAGCGCGACAGCGTGAGGGTTGTCCTTGTCCTCACTGGGTACGACGACACCCCACTTCTTCGCTCCCCCGTCGTAGCGGACTACGAACGCGCTGACCCGGTCACCGTCTTGCCCGAACAGCGCGTAGGTTCCGGTGTCGGTCCTCGTCGGCTGCACCCACGCCGCGGCCGAGAAGCTCTTCGTCGTATCCAGCACCGGACCGGCGGTCTGCGCGTAGCCGGTGGACCCGTCCAACCGCAACCCCGGACTGTTCAGCCCGCCGCCCCACCCGGCACCGTCCTTCAAGGCCATGGTCAATCCACGGCCGCTCGCGTCCGAAGCTGTCAGTCCGGCTTTCTCGTCGAAGCGCCACTGCCCCGCGTCCGCGACCGGCAACGTCGCGGTACCGCCATCGGTGGCGGGGTAGGACTTGTACAGGCCATTGACTCGTTCTTTGTCCAGGGCTGTCGTGTAGACACGGACATCGTCGACCTTGCCGGTCCAGAACTGACTCGGCTTGTCCGCGGTGAGGCCACGTCCGATCTGAGCACCTCCAGACGCCTGCCAACGTCCGTTCAGAGTTCCGTCGCCCACGCGTTTTCCGTTGACATAAAGCCAGATCTTCTTGGTCTGCCGATCATAGGTACCGGCCAGGTGGACCCAGGAATTGATCTCCGCTGGGAAAGCCGAGACCGCCGCTCGCGCGACCGCGGTGTCCGTGTCGGATTCCGCCATCTCGAATACCCACTTGCCGCAGGCGTTGGGGTTGTCGAAGACTCCGTCGAAGCAGGTCGCGTTCATCTCATCGGCGACGTGTCCGAGCCGGAACTTGCTGGTCCGCTCACCGTCGATGCTGACCGCGGTGAGTTTGGAGACGATGTCGGATTTGCGGTCCATGTAGACCCACGCCGACGTACTGAAGCTCTCGTCCGTGCGCAGATCGGCGCCGGTGGTGCCGATGGCTCCGGTCTTTCCGTCGAACTGCACGGCGTTCCCGACCCGGCCGGGCGCGAACTGTGTTCCTGGCTCGAGTGTTCCGGTGCGGGCGCCGGTGGAGTCGGCGACCTTGGTGCCGCTGGATTCGTCGAGCTGCCAGTTGTGCACCAGGGTGAGGTCCTGGCCGGACATCGTCCGGATCTCGTCGGTGAACAGGGTGCGGCTGTAGACCTTGACGTCGTCGACCGCGCCACCGAACGCATCCAGCCAAGTGCCGTTCCACTTGCCACGGCCGATGTCGAACTCTGTGGTCGCGTTCCACCTGGCGGTGAACGTCGCGGTCCCCGACAGGGTGCCGTTCACATACAGCTGCATCTCACCGGTGTTGCTGTCGTAGCTCGCGACGAGATGTGTCCAGACACCGGTCTGCACTGGCTGCGCGGAACGCGCCCGGACAACCTGGGCGGGGGCGGTGCTGTCGGGGCCGTGCATCGCGAACGCCCACCGGTCATCGGCAGTGCCGGTATAGCCGAGGTTGAACGCGGACACGTTCTGCCCGCTCTGGCTGACCACAGCGCCCCAGCCCGGGGTCTTGTTGGTCATCTTGACCCAGGCGGCGACGGAGAAGCTCATGCTGCTGTCGATCGGGGCGGGTGCGCTGACGTGGTCGTCGACGCCGTCCAGGTTCACCGCGAGATCTGTCGCATCGGGGTAACTGGTTTGCCCGGCGACCCACTGAGCACCGTTCTTCGCGCTGCCGTGTTTCGCCATGCCCGAGGTGTCCTGCGCGTCGCCGTCGAGCTTCCAGGTGGCGGCCGTGACGTTGTTCTGAGCGACGATGCCCTGGATCTCCGAGAGGTCGAGCGTGCGGCTGTAGGCGCGCACCTCGTCGATACCGCCGGACCAGAACCCGAGCGGGGCGCCGTACTGCCCTCGCCCGATGGCGAACGCACCGGCGGCGTGCCATGGCGTCGCCGGGGCCGGGACGCTCGCGACCTGCTTTCCGTTGACAACGAGGGTGAGGGTCTTGGCGGTCGCGTTGTACACGCCGGCCAGGTGGGTCCACGGCACGGTCTGCACCGTGTTCGCTCCCGATCTGGCTTCCACCGCCGTGCCACCGGTGGCGTCACCGGGATTCATCCCGAAGACCCAGGAACCGTTGTTCTGCTTGAGATAGAAACCACTCACTGTCGTGCCGTCCTGGGAGACGGCGGTCATGTCCCCGAGCTTGTCCGGCTTCACCCACGCGGTAACCGCGAAACTCTGATCCGTCCGCACCACCGGCCCCGAGGTGGCCGCATAGCCCTTGACACCGTCGAACGTGGCCGCGCCGTTGACCGCGCCCGAAGGAGCGAACCTCGCACCGGGCTGCAGCACCGCCATTTCGCCACCCGCGGCGGCATTCCGCGCGGTCGTCCCGTCCGCGTCGTCCAGATTCCAGTAGCCCGCGGTGACGTTGTCGCGTGTGACCGCGGACTTGACCTCGGCATCGGTCAGCACCCGGTCATAGGTACGGACCTCGTCGACCACGCCGGCCAGGTACTCAGCCCCGGCACTGTTGACGATCGCGCGCCCGACCGCGAACTCATGCGTCGCCGGCCACGGATCCTTCCACGCCGCACTGCCCTGGAGATCACCGTTGACATACAGCCTGATCTGCTGCGCCCCGGAGTCGTAGACACCGGCCAGATGAGTCCAGGTGTTCGTCTGCGCCGCACTGATCGACGTCACCGTCGTCGGCGCCGTAGCCGGGTCGTTTCCGGGCCTGAACTCCAACGCCCAGCGATCGGTCGCGGTACCAGTGTGCCCGAGCTTCACCATCGCCGTCGTCGACGCGTTCTGACTCAGCAGCGTCGACCAGCCGGGCTTCTTCTCCGCGAGGTTGACCCAGCCCGAGAAGGAGAAACTGGGATAGGTGCCCGCCGAAATGGGCGCCGTCACGTAGTCGTCGACACCGTCCAGCTTGACACCGGATCCGGTACTGCCCGGCACATACGCGGGCCCACCGTGCAGCGTGGCGTCGCGGAACCCGAGCGTCGCGGTGTCCTTCGTATTGCCTTCCAACGACCACTGTGCCAACGGGCCGTTACCCGCCCGCACGTAGAAGTGGTGCGCCTGTGTCGGACTGCGATGCCCCGCACGGTCGACACTCTGCACGAACAGATCCCTCGGCCCGTCCCCCGGCGGGGTCAGCTTCACAGAGGCCTTACCGCCAAGGGCGACCGCATCGATCGGTGTCGTGGGCGGATCCGTCCAGCCATAGAGATAGTGATCGACATCCGCGACACCGCTCGCTCCGAACTCGAACACATCCGGCACGCCGACACCACCGTGCCATAGGTTGTCCGCTTTGTAGAGCGGCGCTGTCACAGTCGGCTTGATACCAATACCCGTCCGGTCGACAATGAACGGTCCTGGCCCGTTCCGCCAAGGCCCACCGTCCGCCGTGTCGTGCCCCCACACCGTCCACGTGACACGTTGTCCATCACGCTTCGTCAGATCGACATCTGTGCTGTGGTACGCGCCCGATGCCTGGTAGATCGCCGGAGCACGCTGGTCCGGAGCACCACCGTAAATGTCCCAGACCGGACGGAGCTGGTCATTGGCGTCCGGGTCGGACAGCCTGCTCAACAGCCGGATGGACGGATCCCCGACATACGGCACCCCGCCACACCAGCGACACGGCGCGGGCAGCGGCGGATCGGTCTTCATGTCATACGGCGCGTTCGGCTTCGTGTTGTAGCGGATCTCCAGGATCGTGCTCGGCACGTCATACCTGCGCCAAGCGTCAGAGTCCGATTCCGACTCCGCCTGCAGGTAATAGGTGGTAGGACCACTCGGGCTGTAGTAGCCGCCAACACCGAACGAGATCGCCTTGTAGCCCTGACAAGCAGTGCCATCGTTCGCCGGCACCAGGGTCGTACCGATATCCTGCCCACCAGGCTGATTCGCCCAGTTCAGACCCCACGAGATATTGCTGCGCGCGATGAAGAGCTTCTGGTATTTGAAGCCGCAGCTCGGTCGATGCACCATGACCGTGTTGAAACGCACCGAACTCACCTCTTTCCCGGCTAGGAAAGACGTGTCGAACTGGAAATACGTGCGCGCAAGATCAATCGTGTTACATTCCGCGAAGGTACACTTTCCGACCTTCGCCCAAGCGTCGCCATCGCCCGTGCCGTTGACATACGACCGGTCGGGGTGTCCTCGGAAGACCTTCGCCCACATGCTCTGCCCCGGCGACCGCATGTCCGGATCGACCACCACCGGGTACCGCGTAGCCGGATCCGCCAGCATCGCGGCATTCGGCGTCAACGTCATCGCGGAGCGATCGACCTTGACCCCGACCGGCGTGCTCGTGCTTTCCCGCCCCCGCGCGTCCCACATCGTCGCCGCCGGCGCCACGAAGACCTTCTGGCCGTCGCCATCGACGGCCTGAACGCGGCCGCCTTCATCCGAACTGAGCTGCACGCCTTCCGTCTCGACCCCAAGCTTGATCGACGCCAACGCCGGATTGCGTCCCGCCTCCGGCGTCTTGACCACGAAGCGCTGGTTGTATCCCTCCGCTTCGGCCTGCATCTCCAGGTCGACGCCAGGCAGCACCTCCCGGTACCTCGCCGTGCTGCCCTCGAGCTCAGGCTTCGGCAACCTGTCAGGCCACCGCAACGCGAGACGCTTGCCCTCGCGCGAGAACCGAACCAGCGGCCCCTCGCCACCGGCGGAGAACGCCATGTCGGCCACGGCCGCTTTCGGCCTGATCGTGCCGTCCGGCACGGATGCCAGCGCCGTGTCAACGGGCACCCAACCGTCACCCTTCCGGACCCGCACAGGCTGCGGCGACAGCTGCGCCGTCAACGTCCCGTCCGGGTTCGCCAGCACCTTCTTCGCCTCAGCGGTCTGGTTCGCCACCCCGACCGGCGCGCCCTGCAACCGGGCCGCCGCGAACGCGCTGGCAGCATCCGGCGCCTCCGCGACGGGAACGACCGGGGTCGGCAGCGAACTCTTCGGCGAACTCGCCGTCACCACAACGACGCCGGCGAGCATCAGGAACACCATGGGTAACGTGCGCAGCCTGAAGCCACGCGTCACTGACGGACGCACCATCGAAAAGGACCCCCTCGGCCCGGTCAGCACGCGTCCCCCGACGCCACGCGACCCACAAAGTCATCCTGACTCTTCACGATCACTATCGAGTGAAGGAAGACTCCATCAGAGTGAACGATCATGACATGGATCAGACCAATTTGTGGCATCACTACAAGCAGTCCTCGGTTTCATCACCTCTCATCCCGACAGATTGTTGGCATTTTTCCGACACAAAGTTTTAATAGTTTCCCATCCGCCAACGCACCGTTTGCCAGTAATCGCAGGCGCAGGCGAGTTCCTGTTCTCTCACGTGCCCGCCTGGAGCGCACGACGCCCCTCGACTCCGAACGCGCAGCGACCGGAGCCGCTGCGGCCCGCCGAGGTCAGCCGTCGACGCGCAGAATGTTCGCCAGCATCGCCGCGCGGCGCTTCACACGGGTTCGGTCATCTGTGGGCTATCCGCTGAACCGGACGTCGTGAACGGCGCCGGGAGCGGCGAACTCCAGTAACCGCAGCGCTTCGGCTTCGATGGCCTCTCGGTGGGCGGCGGAGATCGAGCGCAGCGGCACGACGGTGAGCACACCCGTGCGGTCCTTCGTCCAGGTCGCGGCCACTGTGCCGTCGACGAGGACGGTGGCCGCGACCGCCGCGCCCTGGCAGACCTGACGCCGGATCGGCTCGGTCATCACGCGCGTGCGGTCGGCGTGGGCGAGCAGGGTCGCGTCGAACTCCGCGAGGAGCCGGACGGGCGCGGGCAGGTCCAGCGAAGGGATCTCGTGGTCCGGCAGGTCGAACAGCTCGCGTCCCGCTTCGTCGGTGTATGTCCGCAGTTCCGGCCGCAGCTGCTCGAAGACCTCACGCAGTCCGCTCACCCCGGACCAGGTCCGGGCGTCGGCGACGGTGGCCGGCCCGAACGCGGCGAGGTAGCGCCGGATCAGCTCGCGCACGTCGTCGGCGGTGGCGGCTTCGGGTACACCGGGAAAGACGGTGAACGGGGTCGCGCCGCGTTTGCCCCACGTTCCGCTCGGAGCGGGGTGCACCAGTGCGAGCAGGTACTGCACGGTCCAGCCGAGCGCCTGCGCGTCGGCACCCGGCCGGGTTCGCGCGAGCGCCCGCCCCAGCTCGGGCCGGGTGAGGACGCCGCTGCCGTCGAGCAGCTTGACCGCGTCGGCGACCAGTTCGCCGAGGTCGACGCCGGTGGTACGGCCGCCGAAGGCGTTGCGCTGCACCCGCCGCAGCAGCGGCGCCAGCACCGGCCGGACAAGCCGGAAGTCGGCCGCCGACATCAGGTGCTGGGTGGCCCGCATCATCGTGGACCGCACAAGGACACCGCGCTCGATGGCGGCAGTGAGGTCCTGGACGGCGAATCGTTCGAGCCGGTTCCAGAGCGCGAAATACGCGAGATCCGGGTCCTGCGCGTTCAGTCCGACGAGATGCTCGGTCGCCTCGGCCACCCCGAGATCGACACGGCCGAGGAGAAGTTGCCTGCTGAGAAGGGCCCGGTTGAGCGCCCGCGGGCTCAGCACCGCGGTCCCGCGGGCGCCCATCTCAACGCACCTTCCGGAAGAACACGCGGACGTCGTCGACCAGCGCGGCGGGAGCCTCCATGGCGAGGAAGTGCCCGCCGTGGCCGAGTTCGGTCCAGTGCACGACGTGGTGGTCGCGCTCGGCCCAACGACGGACGGTCACGTCGTGCGCGGACACGAGCACACCGGTGGGCACGGTCGGCACGACCGCGGCACCCCAGTCGCCGGATTCGCCACCGCTCCAGTCGTTCGCCGAAATCTCCTCATAGTAGATCTGGGCGGCCGAACCGGCGGTGCCGGTAAACCAGTACAGCGAGATCGTGGCGAGCATTCGGTCGCGATCCACGCATTCCTCGGGCAGCGCGTCTTCGGGCATGGTCAGTTCCTTGAACTTCTCCACGATCCACGCGAGCTGACCGACGGGCGAGTCGTGCAGGCCGTAGGCCACCGTCTGCGGACGCTTGGAGTTGCACTGCAGGTAGCCGTCGTTGAAGTTCTGCATCGATGCCCAGCGGCGCTGGTCGGCCTCGGGGAGGTCGTCCAGTTCGCCCTCGGCGCCGAGCGGGAACGTGATCATCGCGTTGAGGTGCACGCCGAGCACGTGCCCCGGATCCTGCTTGCCGATCTCCGGCGCGATCCACGAACCCGTGTCGTAGCCGTGCACGCCGTACCGCTCGTAGCCGAGCGCGGCCATCAGCCGGGCGAACAGGCCTGCCATCTTCGCGGCGCTCATCCCGGGTCCGGCCAGCGGCGTGGAGAACCCGAACCCCGGTAAGGACGGGATCACCAGGTGGAAGGCGTCGGCCGGGTCTCCCCCGTGCGCTCCCGGGTCCGAAAGCGGCCCGATCACGTCGAGGAAGTCGGTCACTCCGCCTGGCCACCCGTGCAGCAGGACCAGCGGCGTGGCGTCCCGCTCCGGCGAGCGCACGTGGAGGAAGTGCAGGCGCTGACCGTCGATGGTGGTGACGGACTGCGGGTGCGCGTTGAGCGCGGCCTCCTGCGCCCGCCAGTCGAAACCGGTGCGCCAGTACTCGGCCAGTCCGGCGAGGTAACCGGCGGGCACACCCCGGCTCCAGCCGACGTCCGGCAGTTCGCTCGGCCAGCGAGTGGCGGCCAGGCGCGTGGCGAGGTCGTCGAGGTCGGCCTGCGGGATGTCGATCGAGAAAGGGTGGATGTCCTGTGTCATGAGGCCACGCTAGAAACCGGTTAGGACGACTTCGGTCCTAACCGGACGGCAGAATGAAGACCATGCTGGAGACCTCCGCACGGCTGCTGAAGCTCCTTTCGCTGCTGCAGACCCACCGCGACTGGCCGGGTACCGACCTGGCCGAACGCCTCGGCGTCACCACGCGGACCGTGCGACGGGACGTCGAGCGCCTGCGGGAACTCGGCTACCCGGTGCACGCGCTCCAAGGCACGCCCGGCTATCGGCTCGGCGCGGGCGCGTCCCTGCCACCGCTGCTGCTCGACGACGACGAAGCCGTCGCGGTGGCCGTCGGACTGCGCACCGCCACCGGCAGTTCGGTCACCGGCATCGAGGAGACCGCGTTGCGCGCGCTCACCAAGCTGGAGCAGGTGCTGCCGTCGCGGCTTCGGCATCGGGTGAACACGCTCCAGACCGCGACCGTACGCGCCGGGGTGGCGCCCGGTCCGAAGATCTCAGCGGACACGCTGATGACCATCGCGGACGCGTGCCGGCGCCACGAACGCCTGCGCTTCGACTACCTCAGCCCGCGTGGCGGCGCGTCCCGGCGGCACGCCGAGCCCTATCGCCTGGTCAACTTCGGCAGGCACTGGTACCTCGTCGCCTTCGACGTCGACCGCGACGACTGGCGCACCTTCCGCGTCGATCGCCTCACCCCGCGGCCACCCGCCGGCGCCCGGTTCACCCCCCGCGAGCCGCCGTTCGACGACGTCGCGGCCTATCTGGCGCAGCAGCTTTCCGCGCGCACCTGGCCCTGCCAGGCGACGGTCGAACTGCACGAATCCGCCGACGCGGTGGCCGACCGGGTGTGGCCGGGGATGGGCGCCGTCGAGGCCGTCGACGAGCACCGCTGTCTCCTGCACCTCGGCGCTCCGACGACATCCGACCTGGTGTGGATGATCACGTCAGTGCAGACCGATTTCACCTTGGCCAGCGGACCACCGGAACTCGAAGGCGCGCTCCGGCAACAGGCGGAACGGTGCCTGCGCGCGATCGAGGTTTGACCATGCGTCAGGTCAAGGCTGTTCCACCGAGGACGCGGCACAAGGCGGCGTCGACGAGCGGTTCGGCTTTGACGGTGTAGACCTCCCAGGGTTCTTGGCCTGGGCCGTGGGACCCAGACCTTGTCCTGCACGGCATAGCAGCAGATGGTGTTGTCCTCGGTCAGCGGGCCCATTCCCCATGTCGTGCGGCATCCGGAAGCCCACGGCATCGTCGTACTCCGCCTACCGCCTGACTTCGACCCACGGGTCGACGCATTCTCCACCGAAATGGGCCACCGCCCTCTCGTACTGCTCTCTCTCCCCCGCCAAGGACGACCGCGCCCGCAGCCGATTCGACGCCGCACACGAACTCGGCCACCTCGTCATGCACCAAGACGTCGAGCCCGGCTCCAAGATCATCGAAACGCAGTGTTGTAGAGCCCGAACATGCCGGACCGCTCACACGCAGGGCAGAGCATCAACGTGCCGTGGCTCAGCGCAGCTACCTGGGCACGAGCTTCAGCACAGCAGAGCGAACGGAGACGAAACGGAGCCCAATCGTGGTCGGCACGGAGGCAGGCGTGGCCAATAAATGACAACATCCCCGCTGGTCAGCGAGGATGTCGAAAGAGTGGGCCGCCTGGGGCTCGAACCCAGAACCTACGGATTAAAAGTCCGCAGCTCTACCAATTGAGCTAACGGCCCGTGCGGCCGAGTCTAGTAGACCGCCGTCGGCCACCAGGATGCCGGGGCGGTCGCCGGAGCGCCACGGAATTGTCGGGGGTCTCTGCCATGGTCGAGGGCATGGACACGATCCCCGACGAGAACTACGCGGCCAACTGGGAGGGCGACCGTCCGGAGCCTCCGCGCGTGGCGAGCGAGCGCGAGATCCTGACGTCCACCCTCGACTGGCATCGCCGCACCTTCGAACTGAAGTGCCAGGGGCTGACGCCGGAGCAGATGGCTCTGCGGGCGGTGGAGCCGTCGGGCTTGTCGCTGCACGGACTGCTCAGGCACCTCACGGGCACCGAGCGTTGGTGGTTCCGCCTGCAGTTCGCGGGCGAGGACGTCCCGCTGCTCTATTACTCCGACGAGTGGCCTGAGCAGGACTTCGAGGACACCGGCGGCGACGTCGAGGTCGCGTGGGCGGCGTGGCATGAGGAGTGTGCGCGGTCGCGGGAGATCGTGGCGGCCGCGTCGCTCGACGACACGGGAAAGAGCCGCCGTGACGGGGAACCGTTCTCGTTGCGGTGGTTGCTGACGCATCACATCGCCGAGTACGCGCGCCACGCCGGCCACGCTGACCTGCTGCGCGAGCGCATAGACGGGAGGACAGGCCACTGAAACCCTGAAATGCGATGCTGGGGCGATGAACGCCGATCCCGATTCCGGCCTCCTGTCCCCGGTCCGCGCCGGCACGCCCGCCGAGGCGGCGACGGGTGATCTCGCCTGGGTGCGAGCCCTGTTGGACGCGGAGGCGGCGCTCGCCAGGGCGCAGGCCGGCACGGGGCTGATCCCGCGGGCCACCGCCGAGGCGATCACCGAGGCCGCCGCGTCGGTGAAGATCGACGTGGTCGCGTTGGCGAGGGCGGCTCGTGAGACGGCGAACCCGGTCGTGGGGCTGATCAAGGAGCTGACCGAGGCCGCCGGGACGGAGTACGTCCATCGCGGCTCCACCAGCCAGGACATCTTCGACACCGCGATGATGCTGGTCGCCGCGCGGACACGGGCGCTACTGGTCGCGGATCTCGAGGCGACGGCGGACGCGCTGGCGGAACTTGCCCGCGCGCATCGCGACACGATCATGGCCGGGCGCACCCTCACCGCCCACGCGGTCCCCACCACGTTCGGGCTCAAGGCGGCGGGCTGGCGTCAGATGACGCTCGACGCGCTCGACAGGCTGAATCGTGTCGTCCTGCCGGTCTCGCTCGGTGGCGCGGCGGGCACGAGGGCCGCGTACGCCGAGTACGCGCGCCTCGCCGACCTGCCCGACGGCTATCCGCAGCGGCTCCAGACGGCCTTCGCCGAGGAGACCGGTCTCGCCGAGACCACGCTCCCCTGGCACACGCTCCGCACCCCGACGGCCGACCTCGCGGCCGGACTCGCGTTCACGGCCGCCGCGCTCGGGAAGATCGCGGTCGACGTCCAGTTCCTGACGCGCACCGAGGTCGGGGAGGTCACCGAACCGGCGGGCGAGGGCCGTGGCGGCTCCTCGGCGATGCCGCACAAGCGCAATCCGGTGCTCGCGACGCTGATCCGGTCGGCCGCGCTCCAGGTCCCGGTGCTGGCCACCGGCGTCACCCAGGCCCTGGTCTCCGAGGACGAACGATCCGCGGGCGCGTGGCACGCCGAGTGGCAACTGCTGCGCGAATGCCTGCGCCTGACCGGCGGCGCCGCGCACACGGCCGCCGAGCTCGCCCGCGGCCTGGTGGTCAACGACGAACGCATACGCGAGAACCTCGGCCTCACGCACGGCCAGATCGTCTCCGAGCGTCTGTCGACCGTGCTCGCGCCGCTGCTCGGCAAGGCACGGGCCAAGGAAGTCCTGGGACGCGCGTCCAAACTCGCGCTGGAACAGGACAAGGCGCTCGGCGAGGTTCTTTCCGGCCTGCCCGAGATAACCGGAGTCCTCCCCACGGATTCCCTTGCCGACCTGCTGGATCCGGCGAACTACACCGGGTCGGCCGGGGTGCTCACCGACGCCGCCCTGGAGGCACGCGAAGAAAATCCGAAAACTCCTTGAACCGGTCCCGCGCCGGGTCCGTGTAGGGGGTACAAGCTCACCGCGCCAAGCCGCGGAACCCCTACGAACAAGGAGAAATCCCATGCTTCGCAAGCGTTTCGTCGTCGCAGCGGCGTCCGCGGCCGTGGGCCTGGTCGCGCTGTCGGCCTGCTCCGGCGGCACCGAGACGGTGGCGCCGGCCGTCGCTCCCGCCGCCGCGGTGGCCGGGGCGGGAGGGAGCGCCCCCGCGGCCAAGGGTGAGACCAAGGTGGCCGTGGCCGAAGCCGGTGATCTCGGCCAGGTTCTCGTCGACAAGGACGGGTTCACCTTGTACCGCTTCGACAAGGACAGCGCGAAGCCGCCGAAGTCCAATTGCGACGGTGACTGCGCGAAGACCTGGCCGCCGATGCTGGCCGAGGGCGAAGTCCAGCTCGAGGGCGTGGATCAGGCGCTGGTCGGCGAAGTGACCCGCGCCGACGGACGCAAGCAGGTCACCGTCGGTGGCTGGGCGCTTTACCGCTACGCCAAGGACACCAAGGCGGGCGAGGCGAAGGGACAGGGCGTCGGCGGCACTTGGTTCGCCGCGAACGCCAAGGGCGGCAAGGCGGGCCAGGCGGCCAAGGAGACCGAGGCGGCTCCGGCCGAACAAAAGGACGGCACCACGAAGCTGGTCGCGAGCAACGTCGACGGCATCGGACCGGCCATTGTGGACAAGGACGGCTTCACCCTCTACATGTTCACCAAGGACAAGAAGAACAAGCAGCCGACCTGCAACGGTGACTGCGCGAAGACCTGGCCGCCGGTGCTCGCCGAGGGCGACGTCCAGCTCGAAGGCATCGACCAGAAGCTGCTCGGCACGGTGAAGCGCGCGGACGGCACCACGCAGGTCACCGTCGGCGGATGGGCCGTCTACCGCTACGCCAAGGACGCGAACGCCGGTGAGGCGAACGGGCACGGCGTCGGCGGCACCTGGTTCGTCATCGAGCCCGCCGGCTGCAAGAGCACCGCGCCGGTGAAGAACAAGGCCGCGCAGAGCGGGAACGCCGCCCCCAAGAAGGACGACGCTCCCGCCCAGGAGTACGGCTACTGAGACCTAGTGGGCGAGGCCCGGCGGTCGCTCTTCACGAGCGACGGTCGGGCCTTTTTCATGCTTCGGCCGTCGCGAGCCGTCCGGAAGGGGGTCGACGACCGTGGCGCTGTCGGCCCGGTCCGTCACCACGTTCTCCTCTTCGTCCTCCGGTAGCAGCACCTTGTGCCGCGCGGGCAGGAACGCGATCAGCAGCCCGAGAGCGGCGAGGCCGAGGTGCAGCCAGTTGTCCGTCGCGTTGAGGTTGAACGGGTTCCCCGCCTCTGAGACCGGGTTCGTGGATACGGTCCCGGTGATCATGAGGCCCCAGACGAACAGCGCCCCGAAGGCGACGAACGTCAGGAGACCGAAGGCCCGGGACCGGCCCGAGCCGAAGGTCAGCAGCAGACCGATCGCGCCCAGCAGGACGAACCCGAGGTTGTAAAGCGGGTTCACCGAGAATCCGAGCACGGTCGCATCGCTGCGGCCGGCGAAATCGGCGAACCCGGTCCTGGTGAAGCCCACGATTCCGAACACCAGGAAGGCCAGGCTCGACAGCCCGGCGAGAACCTGCGCGGGCTGGACACCCGCGGTCCGGATACGAGCGCGTTGTGCACGTGCCATTGCTCCGCCTCCCAGAGTTGGCGACCTGATTTCAGGCTTGGGCGCCGGATACCCCGGGGTCCTCCCGGGCAAACCGAGGCGTCCGAACGGCCTAGCCGTGAACACGAACGGGTGATGCGGTCAACAATTCGTGTGGGCAAAGCAAGTGGGGTCTTCCTTCTGGTGGGGCTGTGCCTGGGAGCCATCGTCGCGATGGTGCTGCTTCCGCCGCACCGTCCCGGCCCGGCGGCGGTCGCTGCCGCCGCGTCAAGGGACACGGTGATCACCCTCGAAGCGGAACCGGAACCGGTCGAATCCCCGGCTCCGTCCTCGTCGGCTGCGCCAGGGCCACCGCCGAAGTCCGTCGACACCGAGGCACTCCCAGGCCTCGTCCCCGGCGGGCAGGTGAGCGTGGTCGTCTACGACCGCACCGCCAAGAAGACCACGGTCTCCGTCAAAGCGGACCGGCCGTACACCTCGGCTTCCCTGGTGAAGCTCCTCATCGCGCTGGAAGCGCTTCAAGCGGGCACACCGGCGAGCACCGTGCAGCGGATGCTGTCGGCCAGCGACGACGACATCGCCAGCAGGCTGTGGACGGCCTTCGGCGGACCCGCCATCGTCACCCGTTGGGCGGGCAAGATCGGCCTCGGCGGCACGCGTCCTCCCGAGGATCCCGGCCGCTGGGGCGACACCCGGATCACCGCGGCGGACGTCGCGAAGATCTACCGCTATCTGCTGGACCAGGCGGGCGCGGGAACGCGGACGACGATCATGCGGGCGTTGAGCGGTGCGACGGAGAGCGGTTCCGACGGTGTCCGGCAGTACTTCGGCATCCCGGACGCCGTCGGTTCCCTTCGCTGGTCGATCAAGCAGGGCTGGGCGTGCTGCCGCGGCTCGCGGATCCTGCACAGCTCCGGCACCGTCGGCGAAGACGATCGCCACATCGTCGTCGTCCTGACGTCCCAACCGGTGTCGACCACCTACACCGGCGCCGGCAGGCGGGTGACCGAGGTGGTGAAAGCGCTTCGACCAGCTATTGACGACATGTAAACAAGGTGGGACAGTGACCGCACGCCACTCTCTCGGGAGGTCGTCATGAGCACCGAAGCCCGCCTGCCCGCCGTGGCCCCGCTCGGCCCGGATTCCGTCGCCTGGCGAGTGGTCGGCGACCGGAGACTGCTGCTCGGCGCGGGGACGGCGTTGCTGCTGCAGGTCGCGCATCCGGTGGTCGGCGCCGGCGTCCACGACCATTCGAACTACACCGAAGACCCGTGGGGCCGTCTCGACCGGACCATCGATTCCTTGCTGTGCCAGGTTTTCGGCGGCCGGGAAGCGACCGTGGAGGCCGAACGGCTCCGCGAGCTGCACAAGGCGATCAAGGGCGTCGACCATCACGGCGAGCGCTATCACGCGCTGAACCCCGAGGCCTACCGGTGGGTGCACGGATCGACGTTCTGGACGACGGTCCGCATGCAGGAGGTGTTCATACATCCCTTGTCCCACAACGAAAAGCGTCACTTCTACGCGGAATGGCGACGCCTGGGCCTGCTGCTCGGCCTCCGCGAGCACCACATGCCCGAGGACCTGGAAGGATTCGACGCCTATTTCGACGACGTGGTCGCGAACCGGCTCGAGGACAACCACACTGTCCGGGAACTGCTCCACTCGATCACCATGCGGGACACGCCACCGCCGCCGTGGTGGTTCCTGCCGGAGGCCTTGTGGCGTCCCGTCCGGCCGGCGGGCGGGAACGTGCTGACCCTGTGCGCGATCGGCCTGCTCCCCCAGCCCCTGCGTGATCGCTTGAGTCTCAAGTGGACGGACGCGGACGAGCGCCGACTCCGGCGCCTTGGCGCGGTCATGAAGGTGGCCGGGAACCGCGTTCCCGACCGGCTTCGATTGTACCCCAAGGCTTATCGCGCCAAGCGCGGTTAGCTACTCGACGACGTCGACCAGCGCGCCCTTGGCGCCGGTGTTCGGCAGCGGCCACGGCTTGACTCCGCCGCTGCCGACGATCTTCTTGTCCTGCGGCGCGCTCGGCGGCGCGGTGCGCGCGCCGATCCACGCCAGGACGTCCGGGATCTGCGTCTTGAAGGTGTTCATGTTGTGCCCGGCGTCCGGGATCCGCCAAGTGGACAGCGTCGCGGGCGCGCGGACGGCGGACTGGAGCTGGTCGAGCGAGAAACTCTCGAAGCTTTCCTTCTCCCCCGCGATCGCGAGGATGTCGACCGGTGACGGGTGCTTCTGCAGGTTCACCGTGATCGTGTTCGCGTCGACGATGTCCTGCCTGCCCTTGAAGAGGTTCTCCGTCTCGGCGTCCACCGAAGCCTTGTAGTAGCCGCTGACGCTCGCCGCCTGGCCGTACCACTGCGGATGCCTGGTCACCAGGTTCATCGCGCAGTAGCCGCCCGAGGACCAGCCCGCCATCGTCCACGCCTTCCGCTGCGTACTCGCGCCGAGCTTCTCGATCGCCCAGTCGCGGATGTCGGCGGTCAGGTAGGTGTCGTTGGGGGCGCCGTTGACTTCGTCGACGCATTCGGTGTCGTGGCCGACCTTCGGTTTCCCGGTCGGGTCCGGGATGATCACCAGGGTCGGCGGGAGCACGTGCTTCGCGATCGCTTCGTCGAGCCTGCCCGGCATCCCGTACGGGCCGGTGACCACTTCCGGACCGGACGGATAATTCGGGATCCATTCGATGACCGGGAATTTGAGTGACCGGTACGCGGGATCGTAGTACTGGGGCGGAAAATACACCGATACGTCGCGCGTGAGGCCGGTGCGTTTGCCGGTTACCGTCATGTGCACGACGGAACCCTTGCCCTCCTTGGCCCGCATCGCCCCGGCGTCACGCAGTTTGTCGAGGTCCGAGCCGTTCTCGCCGGCGACGGCGTCGACGTTTTCCGCCGAGTACACACCGGTGCCGAACAGGGCGCCGACCGTCGGGAAGAACCCGCCGATCATGTTCCCGCCCATCCCGGTGCTGACCACGATCAGCACCACCGCGACGAGGATCGTGCCGCTGCGGCCGAGCACCTTGCGGCGCCAGCGTTCCCAGAAGAACGGTACGGCGATGATCGCGAGCAGGGTCAGCACCACGACGATGACCAGGTTCAGTGTGGAATCGAGCCGGATGGCACTCAGTCCCAGTCCCATGGCGATCGTGTCCCTCTCCGGCGGCGGCACGCCCCCGCACCGCACTTCCCACATCTGGATCAAGAGACGTGCGACCACCGGAAAGTGTTGTCCAAGGTGACGCGTGTCACCCTGGACAAATCGCTCAGCCTTCGAGTGCGGTGCGCAGCACCCCGATCGCCTGCGAAATCGCGGCTTCCGCGGCGTGCGTTCCGCGCAACGTGTTGAGCATGACGAAGTCGTGCACGATGCCCTGGTACCGCACGGCGGTCACCGGAACTCCGGCCTGACGCAGCTTGGCGGCGTACGCCTCGCCTTCGTCGCGCAGGACATCGGCCTCGGCGGTGATCACGAGCGCGGGCGGCAGGTCCGCGAGCTCGTCGAGGCTCGCCCGCAGCGGCGAAGCGGTGATTTCCGCGCGCTGCGCCGGATCGGTCGTGTACTGGTCCCAGAACCACTTCATTCCGTCGAGGGCGAGGAAGTACCCCTCGGCGAACCGCCGGTAGGACTCGGTGTCGAAGTTCGCGTCGGTGACCGGGTAGAAGAGCACCTGCTGCCGGAAGGTGACGTCGCCGCGCTGCTTCGCGAGCAGGGTGAGCGCGGCGGTCATGTTGCCGCCGACGGAATCGCCGGCGATCGCGATCCTCGTGCCGTCGAGCCCGTTTTCGGCGCCGTGCTCGGCGACCCACTTCGCCACGGCGTAGTTCTGCTCGATGGCGACCGGGTAGCGCGCCTCCGGCGAGCGGTCGTATTCGGGGAAGACGACGGCCGCGCCCGCGCCGACGGCGAGCTCGCGGACCAGGCGCTCGTGGGTGTGGAAGTTGCCGAAGACCCAGCCGGCGCCGTGGATGTAGACGATCACGGGCAGCGGGCCGGTCACGCCCTGGGGCCGGACGATGCGGACCTCGACGCCGTCCACGTACGTGGTCTCGACATCCGCGGCGGGCAGCTCGACGTCGCCGCCCTGGACCTCGTCGACGGCCTTGCGTCCTTCCTCCAGCGGCAGCTGGAAGAGGAATGGCGGGGTGGCGGTGGCCTCGACGAAAGCCTGCGCGGCCGGTTCGAGGGCCAGGTTGTGCGGGTTGGCGGTCATTTCTGCCTCCTGGGTTCCGAAGTCGACACAGCAAAAGTAGCTCACAACTTAGTTGTGTACAACCAAAATGTACTCAAGGAGATTTGGCTCACTCGAGTGGCGATCTGCGGCATGATCGACGCACCATGGGGACGAGGAGGACCGATGCCGACGGACAACACCGGATCGCTGTGCCTGGACGATCAGCTGTGCTTCGGGCTCTACGCGGCATCGCGGGCCGTGACCGCGCTCTATCGCGTCGTGCTCGACGATCTGGGCCTGACCTATCCGCAGTACCTGGTGATGCTCGCGCTCTGGGAGGAGGACGAGCGGCTGGTCAAGGAACTCGGCACCGTGCTGAACCTCGACTCCGGCACGCTGTCGCCGCTGCTCAAGCGGCTGGAGAAGTCCGGACTGGTCGAGCGCGTCCGCCAAGCCGACGACGAACGGTCCGTCCGCATCAGCCTGACCGGGGACGGCGCCCGGCTCCGGGAACGCGCGAGCGGGATCCCGAAGATCATCGGTGACGCGATGGGCCTCGACGCGGCCGGTCTCGCCCGCACCCGCGCGGAGCTCGATCGCTTGACCGAATCCGTGAACGCCTACCGCGAGGCCTACGTCCCGGCCGGTTAGCATGGGATTTCCGGCGCGGACAAAGGGATGACGATGATCGATCACGACGCGGCGCTCAGGGCCGTCGAGAACAGCTTGGACCGGCCGTCCGCGGCCCGGGTCTACGACTACTTCATCGGCGGCGACACCCACTACGCCATCGACCGCAATTTCGCCGAGAAGGTACGTGAGCGCCTGCCGCTCATGGGCGACTACTGCAAGACCAGCAGGCAGTTCCTCGGCCGCGCCGTGCGACACTGCGCCGAACAGGGCATCCGCCAGTTCGTCGACATCGGCTCCGGCCTGCCGACGGCGGGCAACGTGCACGAGGTCGCCGACGAGGCGCGACCGCAGGAGGACACGCACGTCCTCTACATCGACAACGAGCCGATCGCGCTCGCGCATTCGACGCTGCTGCTCGCCGACACCGCGGACCCCGACCGTCACCACGCGATCGCCGCCGACCTGTTCGACCCCGAAGACCTCTGGAACCGGGTGATGGACTCCGGCATCATCGACGTCCGGGAGCCGATCGCGCTGGTGGTCAACGCGGTCATGCACTTCATCAAAGACGAGCAGGACCCCGACGGGCTGCTGGACTTCTACCGCGACCGGCTCGCGCCGGGTTCGCTGCTGGTGCTTTCGCAGATGACCAACGAGAACCCGGCCAGCGACGAGGAACGGCAGGCGCTGCTCGACATCCTCGAGTACTACGAGACCACGACGAACCCCGGTTTCCTGCGCACCATGGACGAGTTCCGGCGGTTCTTCGGCGGCTGGCCGCTGCTGGAGCCGGGCCTGGTCTACGCGCCGGCGTGGCACCCGGACGAGAAGACCCTCTTCGCCGCGAACCCCTCGGAGTCCCGCGTCATCGGGGGTATCGCCCGCAAGCCGTAGCTTTCCCGCGTGAAGGCCCCTTTTCCTCGGCTGAGCCGAGAGAAAGGGGCCTTCACGCGCTTTGTGACCCACGTCGCCTTGCAGTGCAACTAGGTGCATATGAAACTAGGTGCATGGCTCTGGAGCACGCGATCCTGGTTTCACTGTCCGAGCGGTCCGGCTCGGGCTACGAGCTGACGCGGCGCTTCGAGAAGTCCATCGGGCTGTGGTGGAGCGCCACCCACCAGCAGATCTACCGCGTCCTCAAGCGGATGGAGGACGCGGGCTGGGTCGCCGTCGCCCCGGTCGCGCAGTCCGGGAAACCCGACAAGAAGGTCTACACCGTCGGCGACGCGGGGCGGGCCGAACTCGCCCGCTGGCTCGCCGAACCCGATCCGTCGGCCACCGCCAGGGAACTCGCCGTGAAGATCCGCGGCGCCACCCTCGGCGATCCGGCCGCCGTCGCCGCCGAGGTCACCCGGCATCGCGACGCGCACGCGGCACAGCTCGACGCGTACCTGCTGATCGAGAAGCGCGACTTCCCCGACCCCAGCGTCCTCAGTGGACAGTCGTTGCATCAGTTCCTCGTGCTGCGCGGAGGAATCCGAACCGAACAGGGCCACGTCGAGTGGCTCGAGGAAGTCCTCCGGGCATTCCACCACGACGCGTAAGGACCAGCGATGAGCCCGTACCCGAACCTGCTGTCCCCCCTCGACCTCGGCTTCACCACCCTGCGCAACAGGGTGATCATGGGTTCGATGCACACCGGCCTCGAGGACAAGGAAGCGCATTTCCCGCAACTGGCCGAGTACTACGCCGAACGCGCCCGCGGCGGGGTCGGGCTGATCGTCACCGGCGGCTTCGCCCCGAACCGGACCGGCTGGCTCCTGCCGCTGGCGTCGAAGCTCTCGACGCGTGCGGAAGCCAAGGCGCACAAGCGACTCACCGATCCCGTCCACGAGGCGGGCGGCAAGATCGCGCTGCAGATCCTGCACGCGGGCCGGTATTCCTACCACCCGCTGAGCGTTTCCGCGTCGGGTATCAAGGCGCCGATCAACCCCTTCAAACCGCGGGCCCTTTCCGGGTACGGCGTACTGCGCCAGATCCGCGCGTTCGCCGATTGTGCCTTCCTCGCTAAGGAAGCGGGCTACGACGGCGTCGAGATCATGGGCTCCGAGGGCTACTTCATCAACCAGTTCCTCGCCGAGCGGACCAACAAGCGCACCGACAAATGGGGCGGCAGCCCGGAAAACCGCCGAAGGATCGCCGTCGAGATCGTGCGCCGCACGCGGGAGACGGTCGGCGAGGACTTCGTCATCATCTATCGACTGTCCATGTTGGACCTCGTCGAAGGCGGACAGCGCTGGGAAGACGTCGTCGCGCTGGCCAAGGAGGTCGAAGAGGCGGGCGCGACGATCATCAACACCGGCATCGGCTGGCACGAGGCGAGGGTGCCCACGATCGTGACGTCCGTGCCGCGCGCGGCGTTCACCTGGGTGACCGGCAAGCTCAAACCGCACGTCGGGGTCCCGGTGGTCACGTCGAACCGGATCAACATGCCCGAGGTCGCCGAGGAGGCGCTGTCGAGCGGCGACGCGGACCTGGTGTCGATGGCGCGGCCGTTCCTCGCCGACCCGGAATGGATCCGCAAGGCCGAGAGCGGGCGCGAGGACGAGATCAACACCTGCATCGCCTGCAACCAGGCCTGTCTCGACCACGCGTTCAAGCGGAAACTGGTGTCCTGCATGGTTAATCCGCGTGCGGGCCACGAGACCACGCTGACGCTTTCACCCACGCGCAAGACCAAACGCGTCGCCGTCGTCGGCGCTGGTCCCGCCGGGCTCGCGGCCGCGACCGGCCTGGCCGAACGCGGGCACACGGTCGAACTGTTCGAAGCCGACGACGAGATCGGCGGCCAGTTCGGGATCGCGCGGAAGATCCCTGGCAAGGAGGAGTTCGCGGAGACCATCCGCTACTACACGCGACGGCTGGAGGTCACCGGCGTCAAGGTGCGCCTCGGCACACGCGTGGCCGCCGCCGATCTGATCGACGCCGGGTTCGACGAGGTCGTGCTGGCCACCGGCGTGACGCCGAGGGTGCCGTCGCTCCCCGGTATCGACCACCCCAAGGTTCTGTCCTATGTGGACGTCGTGCGACACGGGAAACCGGTAGGCGGCAAGGTCGCCGTGATCGGCGCGGGCGGGATCGGTGTGGATGTCAGCGAGTTCCTGACGCACACCACCTCCCCCGCGCTCGATCTCGACGCCTGGATGGCCGAATGGGGCGTCACCGATCCCGAGCGGGCGGCGGGCGGGCTGACCGAGCGGAAGGTCGAGCCGTCACCGCGGCAGGTCTTCCTCCTGCAACGCAAGAAGTCCGGCATCGGCGCGGGACTGGGCAAGACCAGCGGGTGGGTGCACCGGGCCGCGCTGAAGGCCAAACGCGTCGAGCAGCTCACCGGGGTCACCTACGACCGGATCGACGACGACGGCCTGCACATCACCGTCGGTGACCGGCCGCGCGTGCTCGATGTGGACAACGTCGTCGTCTGCGCGGGCCAGGAGCCGGTGCGCGACCTCGTGGACGACCTGCGCGCGGCCGGACTGCCGGTGCACCTGATCGGCGGCGCCGACGTCGCGGCCGAACTGGACGCCAAACGCGCCATCGATCAGGGAACCCGCCTCGCCGCCGTTCTCTGACGAGTGGCGTAGTAGATGGCAGGATGAACCCTTGTGCGGGACGTATGCGTGATCGGGCTCGGGTTGATCGGTGGTTCGCTGCTGCGCGCGGCGCATTCGATCGGCCGCACCACGTTCGGGGCGACGACCTCCGAAGCTGACGCGGACGCCGCCAGCAGAGCGGGTTTCGACGTGACGACGCAGGTCGAAGCCGCGCTGGGCAAGGCGGCGGAGCGGGACGCGATGATCGTGCTCGCGGTGCCGCTGCCCGCGGTCGAGGAAGTGCTCCGGACCGTTTCGCGGGTCGCCGGGCACTGCGTGCTCACCGACGTGACCAGCGTGAAGGGCTCGGTGCTCGACTCGGTCCGCCGTCGCGCGCCGTACGCGAAGTTCGTCGGCGGGCACCCGATGGCCGGGACGGCGAACTCCGGCTGGAAGGCGAGCAACCCGGCGCTGTTCGGCGGCGCGGCGTGGGTGCTGGGCGTCGAGCACGACACCGATCTGACCGCTTGGGCGGACGTCGCCCAGCTGGTGCTGGACGTCGGCGCGCATGTCGTGCCGCTGCCGGCGGACTCGCACGACGAGACGGTCGCGCGGATCTCGCATCTGCCGCATATCTTCGCGGCCATCCTGGCCACGATCGGCGCGCAGGGCGGGCCGCTGGCGATGGCGCTGGCCGCCGGGTCCTACACGGACGGCACGCGGGTGGCCGGGTCGAGCCCGGCGCTGGTGCGGGCGATGACCGAGGGCAACCGGGACGCGCTGCTGCCGATCGTCGACGAAGCGCTCGGGCGGCTGGGTGCCGCTCGGGGCTCGCTGGCGTCGACGGGCGGCCTCGCGGTGACGGTCAACGCGGGCTATGAGGGCGCGCAAGCGTTTGCGGCCAGTAAGGACGCGGAACGCGCGGGAGTTCGGGTCAGTCTGAGCGCGCCGGACGCGCGCGACGGCCTGATCGCGCTCGGCGAGCGCGGCGGCCGGATCACCGCGATCGAGGGCGATACCGCGATCGGCGAGGTCTCCTGAGGCGTTTCGTCCTCTGAACGCGGTCCTTGCACACGCAACTACCGCATTCAGAGGACGAAACGCGCAGGGGTTACTGGCCCTGCTGGGGCGGGGTGTCGGGGGTGTCGTCGAACTTGTTGATGAAGCCCTTCGCCTTCTCGACCCCGGAGTCGATCTGCGAATCGTGACCGGAGAACTTCGACTTCGCGAAGTCCGCCGCCTTGTCCAGGCCGCCCTCGATCTTGTCGTTGTGCTCGCGGAGAGCGTCGGTGGCCTTGTTCTTCAATTCATCGAAGTTGATGCCCATGGTCACATCGTCACACAGGCACCGGCGAACACGCCCGGCGATCACCCGTCGTGGGGACGCTCAGAACGGCCGGTCGCCCACGATGGCGACGCGTTCGGCCACGCGCGCGTACGGGTGGTAGTCGTTGACGGCGTAGTGCTGGGTGGCGCGGTTGTCCCAGAAGGCCACCGAACCCGGCCGCCAGCTGAAGCGCACCTGGAACTCCGGGATTTGCGCCCGGCTGAACAGGTACCGCAGGAGCCTGTCGCTCTCGTCGCGGTCCATGCCGACGACGTGCGTCGTGAACGCCTGGTTCACGAAGAGGGTGCGCCGCCCGGTTTCCGGATGCGTGCGGACGACCGGATGCTCGACCGGCGGGAACGCGTCCTGGTGGCGCAGCAGCAGTTCCGGATCGGAGAAGCGGTCGAAGCCGGGGATGAAGTCGTGCACCGCGGTCAACCCGTCGACGCGGTCGCGGACGTCTTCCGGCAGGTTGTCGTAGGCGGCGGCCATGTCGGCCCACATCGTGTCGCCGCCGACCGGCGGGATCTCGATCAGCCGCAGGACCGAACCGAGCGCGGGCTCTGGCCGGAAGGTGACGTCCACGTGCCAGATGTTCTCGAACGCGGGCATGGTCGCCGAGCGGGTGAACCGGGTGCTGTCCGCGGTCTCCCCTTTCGGGATGAACGGGTTCGTCTCCAGTTCACCCCAGTTGGCGGCGAAGGCGCGCTGATGCGCCGAAGTGATGTCCTGGTCGCGGAAGAACAACACCTTCCACTCCAGCAACGCGCGATTCAGCTCGGCGTGGAGGGCGGGCGTCAGCGGCCGGGCCAGGTCGACGCCGCCGATCTCGGCACCGATCACCCGCCCCAGCGGACGCAGCGCGAAAAGCTCGTACGGGCGTTCTTCGATGCCTTCCGGCAGGCGCCGTAGCAGCCGCGGCCCTTCGAGGATCCCGCCGTCGGGGACGGTCGCGGGGCGGAGACGGGCACGGTCGGGCAGTTCGATGGACATGGAGGCTCCCTGGATTCACCGTCGGACGACTTGGCGAGATGAGGAGCTACGCGGGCGGAGAGCCCAAGCGTCCACGGCGCAGGAGCAATGCGGCAACGCCTTCGCCGGCCGAACGCGTCGGCGCGGACTCCCAGTGGACGGACACGGGGCCATCGTGGGCGCGATCCGGCGTGCGGTCAACACCGTCCATGAGACGGGACGATCATCGCCTCCGCTCGGAGGGGAAGCTGCCCGACCACGTGTTCCGCTCCTCGCGCGGCCGCAGCGCCTCGGCCAGCACCCACTGCGAATGCGTCGTGCCGCCCCGGCCGACCGGACCGAGCTGGAAGGTGACCCAGCCGACCCAGTGCCCCGTCGTCGTCGCCCGCCACATCCCCAGCAGCCCGGGGACGGTGCCGGTCAGATCCAGGCCGTCGGGCAGGCGGGTCTTCACCGCGCCGACGGGGTACACCAGCTTGAGATCGACCCAAACGGGCTGGTTGGGCCGGACCATGTGCAGGTGACGCGGCCCCGGCGGCAGCGTGTCACCAGTGTCGAGCATGCGTCGATTATGCGTGAAAACTCGAACATTAGTTCGAGATGATGCTCACCCTCCCCCGTACGGGTGGTCGCGTGGCTAGGGTCGGCGGCATGCTCGTCTGGATCAACGGCCCGTTCGGCGGCGGCAAGACGCAGACCGCGCACGAACTGCACCGGCGGCTGCCCGGCAGCGTCCTGTCCGATCCCGAGGTCGCGGGTTTCGGCCTGCACCGGATGATGCCGCCACGGCTGCGCGGCGACTTCCAGGACCTCGCCGCCTGGCGCCAGGGCGTTTTCGAGGTGCTCGACCTGGTACTCGGCAAACAGGACGGTCCGGTGATCGTGCCGATGACGCTGGTGGAGCCCCGGTACTTCGAGGAGATCGTCGGCAGGCTGGCCGACCGCGGGCACGACGTCCGGCACTTCGCGCTGCTGGCCGAACGCGAAACCGTGCTGCGACGGCTGAGCGAACGCGGCATCGTCCATTCCGTACGGCGGAAGGGGAGGCCGCCGAAGCGCGAGAGTTTCGCGGTGTCGAAGCTCGACCTCTGCCTGGACCGGCTGAGCGGTGCGGAGTTCGGCGAACACATCCACACGGACACGCTCGCCGTCGCGCGGGTCGCCGATCGGATCGCCGCGTCGGCCGGGCTGACCCTCGCCCCGAACACGGACGGCGCGCTGCGGGGTTTCGTGCGTCGCAAGTGGACGAGCGTCAAACACATCCGGTTCGGCTGACGCTCAGGCGCGGCGGTGGTAGGGCAGGAACCGCCGGACCAGCCGCAGCGGCGCGCGTTCGACGAGGTCCGGGCCGCGCACGGCGTCGAAGGCGGCGCCGATCTGGTCGACGACGCCCGACAGCTGCTCGTTGTCGGGCATCGGCATCTCCGCCGGTTCCCGTTCTTCGCGGACGGCGGCCGCGAGTTCGGTGAGGGCGGCCGTCAGGAGGGCGATGTCGGCATCGGCCGGGGCAGGGGCGCCGCGGCCGAGGGTGACGCCGACCTCGGTGACGGCGTCGGCGACGCGTTCGAGCCCGGCGATCACCGGCCACCAGGCGACGGCCTGCCGCCCGGCCGCCGAGGGTTCGACGACGACCTGCTGGAACGCGGTCCGCAGGTCGGCCAGTGCGCGGTAGGCGCGGCGACGGGCGCGGGAACGTTCCAATCGCGCTTCGCCCGACGGCGCGAGCACGAGCCCCTTGTCGACGTATTTCACCAGGCTGTCGAGGCTGTCGGCGAGCCGTCCGCCGACCTGCGGCCGCCGGCTGCCCGGCCAGAGCAGGTAGCCGAAGATCAGGACGATCGCGCAGCCGAGCACGGTGTCGACGAGCCGCGCGAGCACGACGTCCCAGCTTCCGGTGCTGGCGAGATCCATCTGCAAGATGATCAGCGGGGTCACGAAGGCGCTGAGGATGCCGTAGTTGCGGACCTTGCCGACCGCGACGCCGCCCGCGAACACGGCGATCAGCAGGACCAGCAGCCAGCCTTCGCCGCCCGCGGCGAGTACGGCCGCGCCGATGCCCACGCCGATCACCGTGCCGATACCGCGCAGCACGGCGCGGCCGAACACCGAGCCGAAGTCGGGTTTGAGGACGATGCCGACGGTGAGCGTGATCCAGTAGGACCGTTCGAACGGGACGAGCAGCGCGACGACTTCGGCGATCGCGACGCACAACGTGAGGCGGAGCGCGGCGAACCAGGTGAGCGGGCCGGAGATGAGCGACCCCGCCCAGCCGCGGAGGCGTTTGTGCCACGGCTGGATCTCGCGCCGTTTCCGGTTGTCGCCCTTGCCTATCCGGGCGAGTCCGGCGTAGAGCGCGGCGGGGACCGGGTCGGCGCCTTCGGGCGCTTCGGGCGGCTCCGGCAGTTCTTGGTTCGCGAGTACGGCCGCCGAAGTCGCGATGAAGTGGTCGATCACGTCTTCCGGGGCGCGGCGGCCGGCGTTGACCATCGCGACGGACGCCTCGACGGCGGGGGTGCTGGCCGAGAGCAGGTTGAGCAGCTGGCGGTAGGTGGCGTCGCGGCCCGACAGCCAGGATCGCGCGGTGAGCAGCCGGTCGTACGCGGTGTTCATCGCGGTCGTGAGCTGGTGGCGCGCGACGCGGGAGGTGGCTTCGTCGGTCGCGGACAGCATCGCGGCGAGTTCGACGTAGACGTGCGCGACGGCGCCGCGTTCGGGGCTGGTGGCGCGGAAGGTCCAGGTGGCGAGTGCGACGAGCAGACTCCAGGCGGCGCCGACGCAGAAGTAGCCGAGAAGGACTTCGACGCGCAGGCCGGTGACGTGCTGGCCGGTGCCGAGCACGCAGAAGACGAACATCTGGAGCCCGGCGACCGACGCGTTGCTGCCCGCCGCGCTGATCAGCGCGGACACCGCCGCGACCCCGACGACGACCGGGATGGACGCGGCCGGGATGCCGCCCGTGATCAACCCGGCGAAGTAGCCGAGGACGGCGGCCGCGGTGGCGCCGCCGAGCCGCCGGGCACGGTAGCGGTACGGGCCGGCGGATTCCGAAAGGACGGTGGGCAGGGCGCCGGTGGAGATGAGCGCGCCGACGGCGATGTCGCCGAGCGCGTAACCGACGGCCAGCGGTACGGCGAGGGCGAGGACGGCGCGGGCGACCATGTTCCACGGAATGGGAACCGGTGTGCTGCGGAGCAGCTGCACCAGCCAATGTGGTGCGGCGATCTCGCGGCGCGTCGTGCTCACGCCCCTATCTTGACTTATCCGTGGCGGCCGGAGCGGTTATCGTCGCCACATGGGCAAGACGTACTCCTTCGAGGTCAACCGGACGAGCAGCGCCTCGCCCGCTTCGCTGTTCGCGCTGGAGGCCGACGGTTCCCGGTGGTCGGAATGGGCGAAGCCGGTGGTGTTCCACTCGCGCTGGGCGCGGGAACCGGACGCGGACGGCGTTGGCGCGGTGCGGGCCGTCGGCCTGTGGCCGGTGTATCTCCACGAAGAGACGCTGGAGTACGAACAGGACCGAAAGCACGTCTACGGCTTCGCGGGTCTCGCGCCGCTCAAGGACTATCGCGCCGAAGTCTCGTTCACGCCGAACGCTTCCGGCGGTACGGATCTGCGCTGGGCCGGCCGGTTCACCGAACCACTGCCCGGTACCGGCGCCGCCGTGTGCGCCGCGCTGCGCTCGGTCGTCTCGATCCTGGCCACTCGCCTTGTGAAGCATGCCGAACGCGCCTGACCTCTTCACCATCGCGGCGGATGAGACCCTCCCCCCACCAGAACCGCCGCGCGCATCATGGTGACCGCCCGGCTTCGTCCGCACAATGTCACGATTGCGTTGCCGGGTAAACCTTTCAGGTCGCGTCGACGACTCCTATATGGGCATTCCACTTCGGAAGTCCCTTGGGGAGAGGACGCTCATGAAAAGTGAATCCGACGGGCGCACCGCGGAACAGCTGACGCTGCAGCCCGGAGCCGGCGCGCCCTCCGCGGTCCGGCGGCACTGGCACGCGGCGGACAAGGACTGGCTGTCGGTGCCGGCGCACGGCAACCAGCCGACCACCGCGCGGTTGCTGTCCTTCGGGTACCAGGAACCGACCGCACCGCAGTTCTACGTCAGCCTGGTCGCGGGCGGCGACATGGTCGAGGTGTTCCGCTGGTGGCATCCGCTGGACAAGGACTGGATCGACATGCCCGCCGGCATGGCCACCGACGCCAAGATGGCCAACTGGGGGTACCAGAACAAGACCTTCCAGTACTACGCGTTTCCCACCCAGCGCACCGGAACCGTGGCGGTGCATCGCTGGTGGCACCCGATCGACAAGGACTGGCTCACCGTCCGGGCCGGGGAGTTCACCGACGCGCAGCTGCAGTCGTTCGGTTACCAGAGCAAGACCTTTCTGTTCTACGCCTTCGCGCAGCCGACGTCGGAGAGCGGCTACTTCACTCTGGGCACACCGCAGAAGTCGGTGCTGAGCCCGGTTTCGTGGAGCGGCAACGATGACCACCCGCACACCTTCAGCGTGCTGGACGTCAACCCGACGCAGTCACCGTCGATCAACCAGGGCTTCCGCTACCTCGGCTACTTCGGCCACCATGAGTGTTCCGGCCTGGGCATCGCGCGAACGAACGACCTGAACACAACAGCGTGGACGCAGTCGACCACGCCGCTGCTCTCCGGCACCGGTGAGCGATGGGGATACGCCCTGAAGAACCCGGACAACACGATCGGTCTGGTGCACAACGTCTACTGGTGCGGCGGTAACCCTGACGGCGGCGCGTACTACATCGTCGGGCGCAAGAGCACCGACGGACTCGACGGCACGCAGTTCACCTCCTTTGTGCCGCTGGTCAAGGAAACGACGGTGATCAACGGCAATCCGACGCTGTTCCGCGACCCGGACACGCAGACCGTGTATCTGTACTGGTTCCGGGAAGCGAACGGCCGCAAGGAGATCCGAGTCAAAAGCGCGGCTTCGTTCGACGCGCTGCTGCAGACCAGCCCGGCCGATCTCGGCACGCTCGTCGCGTACTCCCGCGACGTCGTGGCCGCGCCCCAAGTGATCAAGGTGGGTTCCCTGTACTACCTGGCCGTGGAGACGCTGGAGCAGACCAACGTCTGGAAGACGCGGATACTCACCGCGACCAGTCCGACGGGGCAGTTCTTCGAAATCCCCGGCGGTCCGGTCTACGGCAACGGATCGGCGTGCGTCTTCCAGCACGTCTTCGGCAATACCCTGCACGGTTACTACTGCAATGAAGGCGCGCCGGGCTCGAACGACTGGACACTCGACCACGTGAGTGCGCCGATACCGTGACGCCGGTGGTTCCGGAGGGCCGTCCGATGCCCTCCGGAACCGTCGACGCCTGGCTCCCCATCGGGCCGGGAAGGGATCAGCCCGCACCCAGGCACAGGAAGGGACGCCGCAGCGGATCGGCGGCGGTCGCCTCCGCGAGTGCCAAAGCGGGCGCCGTCCCCGAAGCCAGCCGCCGGTGCAGGTCGGACATCGCGGCGGCGGCGGCCTTGTCGCCGACCCGCGCGATCGCACCGATGACCGTCCGCGAGCCGCTGGCGAGCAGCGTCCCGGCGAAACCGAGCGCCTCCTCGCCAGGCCGGATGTGGCTCATCGCGAGTTCGCACGCGGCCAGCACCACCCGTTCCGGCGGCTTAGCGAGCCGGGCGGTTTCGTGCGCGTACAACGGGCCGTCGACGAGTTCCAACCGCGAGAACAGCGCGTTCGCCGGTTCGTGCGCGCCGTGCGCGACCAGATGCGCCATCCCGGAACCGTCCAAAGCGGACAGTACGACGTCGCTGGTCGCGTCCTTCCCGTCGACGAGGCGGGCCTGTGGGTACACGGTCCGCAGGTTCCGTACCTCACCGACCGAACCCGGCACACCGGGCCCGCCGGCGAGCAGGACCGGGCCGGAACTCCGCCGCCCGGACGCGGTCACCCAGGCGGTCGCCGACGGGGCGATCGACACCGGATGTCCGTGCAGTGACGGCAAAGCACCCCACGGCAACGCGTACAGCGAGCCGATCGGCACGATGATCAGCTCGCGGTTTTCCAGCGTCTTCGCCAGCGACGCCGAGATCAGCTTGTCCAGTTTGTCCGCCCGGCGCCGCGCGGAACCGGTGACGACCTCGACCAGCGGCGCGGGCAGGTTGTCCGGGGCCAGCGCGTCGAGGTCCGCGTGCAACTGCCGCGCGGTCTCGACGATCTCCGCGAGCGGACCCAGCTTCAGCAGCCGGAACCGGCCGCGGTCGACGACCACCGCGTACAAGGTGTCGCGATACCCCATCAGGCTGACCAGCACGCGATCGCCGAGCCGCTCCACCACCTCTTCGGGTGCCGAGACCGGGCGCGGACGACCCCATTGGCTGGTGTACCACCCGAGCCGCGTGGCCTCCCGCTGCAGACGGTCGTAGCGCTCTTCGAGCTTGCCGACCGGTTCACCGGACAACCGCCGTGCCTGGATCGTCCCCTGCACGTGCCGCATTTCGTTGATGTGCCGGGCGAGCGCGGGGTCCTCGATGACCGGCAGCGGTTCGTAGCGGTACACCTGCGCGCGCGTGCGTTCCAGCCACGCGAACAGGCTCTTCGCCCCGGCGCCGCTGCGCCTCGCCTTCTTGAGCACCAGCGTGAGCGCGAGTTTGCCCAGCTCCTCGCCGTGCGCCGCGGTCCCGCAGACGAGGTCGAGCCCGCCCATGCGGTCGCGGATCTGCCCGAGTTCCGCCAGCCCGGCCCGCGCCTGCGCGAGCGCCGAACGCGGCCGATGTGACGCCACCGCGAGTTCGGCCCGGCACAACCGCAGCTGCATCCGGTGGTCGATCGGCGTGGTCTGCCGCGGTTTCGGTACCTGCGCCAGGAGTTCCTGCGCGGCGACCGTCTCTTCGCGACGGATCAGCAGCCGCACCGCGAACATCCGGGCCGCGCCCGCTTCGTCGCGCAGACCGAGTCCGGCCAGCCGGATGGCGAGCTCGGCGAGCCGCTCCGGCAGTTTCGCGGACGGCTTCTTCTCCCGGTCCGCCAGTACCTTCACCGCGTCCACGCGAAGCCTGGTCAACTCGGCGATCTCCGCCCACCGGCCGTTGCCACGCCGCAGGAAGCTCCGCCGTGCGGACGTCGCGAGCTTCTTCGCGAGGACGTGGTCACCCTCCAGGATGGCGGCCCCGGCCCGCGCGACCTCCGCTTCCGCGACGAGATGGTGCGCGCCGTTGTCCCGGAGTTCGGGGATCGCCTCGTCGAGGTGTCGCGCCGCCTCCTCGGCGAGCCCGGCGGTGAGGAGGGCCTTCGCCTGGTCGAGCCGAACGAGCGGCAGCGAGCCGGGCCCGTCGGTGACGAAGATCGAGGCCGCCTGTTCGTAGTGCCGGAGCGCTTCGGGGATGTCGCCGAGCAACTGGGCGTGATCACCCAGGTTGTGCCGGATCTTCCCTTCGAGCAGCCGGTGCCCGTGTTCGACGGCGATGTCGAGCGCGGCGACGAGATCGGCGTGCGCCGCGTCCGGATTGCTCATCTGGAGATGCAGCCAAGCCCGGTTCACCAGGTTCCGGGTGAGCAGAAGGCTGTGCTTCGCGGCTTCCGCGACGAGGTTCGGCAACGCGGCGTTGTACAGCGCGAGCGATTCGTCCAGGTGCCCGGACCTCATCAGCACCACGGCTCGCTGGAGCACGACGGTGAAGCTCAGCTCGCGCCGGATGTCGCCTTCCGGCAACTGGAGCCGGACCTGTTCCGCCTCGGAGAGCCGGGCGAATCCGTCCTGCTGGGACGCGACCTCCGCCTCCGCCGCCGCCAGGCTGATGAGGATCCGGACGCGGATCGCCAGCCGTTCGACACTGCCGGATTCGACCGGCCCGAGGCGCGTCAAGGCACGCTGCAGCAACCGGATGGCCGCGCCCGGACCGTGATCGGAGGCCGCGGCCCTCGCCTGACGGTGCAGATCGGCCGCCGCCTCGGCTACGGGATCGACGACAGGAAGCTGCACGGGCACACGCACTATGGGAGCACACCCGCGCCGCATAACGGAACAGCCGTCCGGTTACAGCACCACTGTCGGGGTCACGACGGTCCGGCGACAGGTCACGTCGCCGAGGTGGATCACGATCTGGGTGGTGCCCTGGGGGACGTTGTCCAGCACGAACCGGCCTCCCTCGTCGGCGGTGGTGGAACTCGTGCCGTGCTCGGCGACGCGAACCTCCACTCCGTACTCGCCGGCGGGCACGAGCCAGCCGTCGATCCGGTGTTTCTTGCCGATCTTGGTCAGGTTGATCATCACGGTCAGGTCGCTGACGGTGAAGGTGATCGTGCCGGTGTCGCTGCCACGGACGCCCGCGGTGGCGTCCATCCGTTCCCAGCGGGCGACCTCCACGTCGAGGTTTTCGAGCGCGAGCGCGAATTGAACCCGCTGCACCAGGTCTCCCGGTGGCGGGTCCAGTTCGTCCATGAAACGCCCGATATCGGCGAGCAAGGCCTCATCGCCCGGGGAGGTCATCTCCCCCGGCGTCCCGAGGTCGTTCATCGGCTTCCCCCTTCGTGGGCCAGCAGGTCGCGCATCGATTCGAGGCAACGGCCCCTGGTCGGGCCGACACTTCCGCGCGGCATACGGAGTGCTTCGGCGACCAGTTGGTATTCGGCCCGCCCGGCCAGCACGGTCAGCCGAAGGAGCTGCTGACAGCGGTGCGGCAAGCGGAGGAAGGCGCGCCAGACCCGGCGATCCCGGTCGGCGCGGACGGCTTCCTCTTCGGGGGCCGGGTGGGTGCTCTCCATACTCTCGGCCAGCTCGTCGGTCAACGGGACAGGCTGGGCGCGGCGGCCGAAAGGATGCTGTGCTTCACGTCTGGTGGTGGTGATCAGCCACGCGGCGAGTGCTTTGGGGTCCCGAAGTTTTTCGAGCTGGCTGAAGAGGGCGAGCCACACCGTCTGGACCACGTCCTCGGCGGTCAGGCGGTCGAGCCCGTTCGCGCGCGCGACATGCCACACGAGCGGGGTCAGCTCGTGCACAAGTCTGTCCATCGCCTGGCGGTCACCGGCCCGCGCCGCACGCATGCAGGCGGCATGCAGGTCGGCACCGGTCAGTCCTTCCCATGGCGGGTCTACCTCGGTCGTTTGCACGTCGGTCACCGTATCTGCCCCACTTCGGACGTGTCTTCGTGTCGGCGCTGGCAGTATCGCGGGCCCTTCGGGGAGAAGGAGCGTGCAAGAGGCTCTGGGATACATCAAGTCACTAACGTTTTTTGTCGAATTTCGGTCGTCCCCCCTCGGTCTGGGGTGAAGGACAAAGGCACCGGCCGGCGCGAGTAGGTGTGGACTGCGCACCGGCCGGTCCTTTTCCCTCCCCCCGGGCCCGCTCCCCAACGGGCCCGCGCCCGGGCGTCCCCCTCCCCCGAAGGAGCACCCGGAGGCAATGTCCGGAGGCCCCCTCGGCCTCCGGACATCACCTGTCTGTGTTGGTTCAGTTCACCGGCGGTTCGGTGCCGTTCGGGTCCCAGTTGCCGTCCGGGCTGGTGCCGGGACGGGGCGGGACCGGCGCCGTGATCGGCTTCGGCTTCGGGGTCTCTTCGAGGTCCTCGGTGGCCGTGGCCTCGTCGTCGACGGGTGCGGTGTGGGTCTCGGTAGTCATCGGGTGTCCCTCATTTCCTCGACTGCTCCATAGGACGCAATGAGGCTGCCACCAGATACACGCAGAGCCAGTTTTTTCGCGGAAATTTCTTAATCTGTGGCAGGCGGGTGACCTGATCAGCGTTCTTACCCGGAAATGGTGTCGCTGAGTAGCCGTCGGCTCACGTCCGCGAGTTGTTCGGCCCAGCGCCGGTAGCCCTCGGGGCCGGGGTGGAAACGGTCCTCGGCGAAGGTCGCCGGGTCCAGCATCGCGGCGGGCATCGGGACGTGGACGACGCCGGGCAGCAGTGCCAGCCGCGCGGCCGCGGCGTCGAGGACGGCCGACCGCGCGCCGAGGACGTCCCGCAGCGGACGCGGCAGCGACGGGAACCGGCCCATCGGCGGCACGCCCGCGAGCACCACCGGGACCCGGCCCACCCGGCGCCGCACGGCGACGACGAGGTCGAGCAGGTCACGCCGGTAGCGTGTGGCCGAATGCAGTTCGATCGTGTCGTTGACACCCAGCGCGATCACCACGAGGTCGGCGGGTTCGAGCAGCGGCAGCAGCTCCTCGCGCGCCACGCGCGCGTTGGCGCCGGTCTTGCCGAGTGCCTGCCAGGCGACCGCGCCGCCGTCCCGCGCGAGTTCGTCCGCGAGCCGTCCGGTCAGCGCCTCGGCGTGGGTGGCCGCGCCGACGCCGTCCACGGTGGACTCGCCGAGCACCGCGAGCCGCACCGGGCGGCCGCCGCCCTTCACGAGGCCGGTGACCGGCCCCGCGGCTCCGGGCAGCCTTGGCGTCGTACGGCGCACCCGGACGGCTTGCGCGAGCAGGATCGGGGCGAGCACCACCGCACGGCTGATCACCCCGCGACTCTACTTCCGCGTTTCGTCCTCTGAACGCGATCGTTGCGCATGCGACAACCGCATCCAGAGGACGAAACGCGGAATCAGCCCTGGGCGATCGAGACCGTCTGACGGACGAGCGAGTCGTCCGCGGCCGCGCGGAGCAGGTAGTCGGCGACGTCGGCGCGGTTGATGCTGTAACTCCCGCGGACGTTGCCGTCGGTGCGGGCGGCGATCGCGCCGGTGTGCGGCCCGTTCAGCAGGCGCGGCGGGCGCACGATCGTCCAGTCGAGGTCGCTCGCGCGCACGATCCGCTCGGCGGCGACCATGTCCGCGAAGGCGTGCCGGAGGACCCTGCCCAGGAGCGGCTTGACGACGTTCCTGGTGAAGAAGGCGTCGCCGTCGACGAACGGGCCGCTGGCGCTCACCAGGAGCAGCCTCCGCGTGCCCGCCGATCCGAGCGCGGCGACCGCGGCGTGCGCCCCGTCGGTGACGATGGTCGTCGGGTTGCGGTCGCGGGCGCCGAGGGCGGAGATCACCACGTCGCGCCCGGACACCGCCTCGGTCAGCGCGCCGTGCTCGGACAGCCGGGCGACGACGACCTCCAGCAGTTCACCTTCGGCGTTCAGGCGGGACGGGTCGCGGACGACCGCCGTGACGTGGTGCCCCGCGGCCAGCGCCTGCTTGACGACTTCGGAGCCGACCCCGCCCGTGGCACCGAGAACAGTGAGCTTCATGGTCACGCCTTCCTGGGTTAGTGAACACTCACCCACTATGGTGAGTGTTCACTAACCACTTGTCGAGCGAACGCTGAGAAGCCCTCAGGAGCGAACATGGGAAGCCGCGAGGAGATCGTCGCCGCGGCGGCGAAGGTGATGCGCGAGCAGGGCTACGCGCACGCCACGACAAAGGCCATCGCACGGGCGGCGGGCTACTCCGAGGCGTTGCTGTACAAGCATTTCAAGGACAAGACCGAGATCTTCATGAGCGTGCTCACCGAGCGGCTGCCCGCGCTCGGGACGACCCTGGACGAGCTGATGAGCTCCGCGGCGGACACACCGCTCGCGGAGAATCTCGCCCGGCTGGCGCGGATCACGCTGTCGTTCTATCTGGAGAGCTTCCCGATCGCGGTGTCGCTGTTCTCCTCGCGGGAACTGCTCGCGACCCATCGGGACCGGGTCATGAGCCGGGCGAGCGGGCCGGACGTCCCGCTGGTGCGCGTCTCCGCGTACTTGGGCGAGGAGGTCCGGCTCGGCAGGGTTCGCGAGGACGCGGATCTGGACGCGGCGGCGTCGCTGCTGCTCGGGGCCTGTTTCCAGTACGCGTTCCTGGCGTCCTTCGACGACCGCGAGCCGTCCCCCGAAGAACTGGACCAGTGGGCGGAGAGGCTGGCGGGCACGCTGGTGGTCGCGGTGGTCGTGGGGGGGGGGTTGGGGTGGGGAACCAACCCCCCCCCCCCACCACCCAGAACCCCCACGCCACCGCCAAACCCCAAGAACAACAAGACAAACACGCAAACAAATCATCCGCTTTCCCTCCTGTG